>QUBV01000087.1 GCA_014338185.1 Lysobacterales bacterium
CGCCAGCGCCTCCAGACAGCGCCGCAGCAGCTCGCGCCGCCCCGGCTCATCGCGCCAGGCCAGGAATGCCGCGCCGACCTCGGCCGGCAGCCCCGCGTCCTCGAGCTGCGCCTGCCCTGCTTGCAGCAGCAATTCGCCTGGCGCGCAGCACTGCGCCAGCGTGGCCGCGCGCAGCGGCGTGAGCTTGGGGACCTCCAGGTTCACGAGCAGCGTGGTCAGGTCGAGCCCGTCGCGCAGACGCGCGGATGGTGCATGCGCATCGCCGATCACGACGCCGTGCGCGAGCAGGTCGTCGATCACCTGCTGGTTGCCGGGCTGCTCGAAGAACGCCCCGATCGCGTGCGCCACGGTGCTGCCGATGTCGGGCACGAGCTTGAACATGGGCCACGGCAGCGCGCGAATCAGCGCGAGTTCGCCGAACCAGCCGGCCAGTGCCTTGGCGGTGGCCTCGCCGACCTGGCTGATGCCCAGCGCGTAGAGGAAGCGCGCCAGCGTGGTGCGGCGGCTGTGGTCGATCGCGGTGATGAGGTTGTCGGCCCAGCGCGTCGCGACCTTGCCGGCCTTGACCGTTTCGGGCGTGGTGCCATCGCGCTCGTCGGCGCGGCGCTTCATCTCCAGCAGGTCGGCCAGCGTGAGCCGGTACAGGTCCGACACCGCCTGCACGTAGCCGAACTCGCCCAGGTCCTCGATGTAGCGCTCGCCCAGGCCGTCGATGTCCATCGCACGGCGACTGGCGAAGTGCAACAGGCTGCGTGTGCGCTGCGCTGCGCACACGAGTTCGCCGCTGCAACGCGCGACGGCCTCGCCGTCCTCGCGCACGATGGCCGAGCCGCAGATCGGGCAGTGGCTGGGCATCCGCCACGCGCGCGTGTGCGCCGGACGCAGGTCGGGCACCACGCGCACCACTTCGGGGATCACATCGCCCGCGCGGCGCACGATCACCGTATCGCCCACGCGCACGTCCAGGCGCGTGACCTGGTCGGCGTTGTGCAGCGTGGCGTTGGTGACGGTGACACCGCCGACCCGCACCGGCGCCAGCCGTGCGGTCGGCGTGGCCGCGCCGGTGCGACCGATCTGCACGTCGATCGCCTCCACCGTGGTCTGCTGCTCCTGCGCGGGGAACTTGTGCGCGATCGCCCAGCGCGGCGTGCGGCCGACGAAGCCGAGCGCCTCCTGTGCCGCGAGGTCGTCGACCTTGTACACCACCCCATCGATGTCGAAGGCGAGCGCGTCGCGCTCGCGGCCGATGCGGGCGTAGTAGTCGAGGCAGCCCTCGGCGCCGCTCGCGGTGCCGACCAGGCTGCACACCGGCAGGCCCCATTCGCGCAGCCGCCGCAGCATCGCTGCATGCGAGCCCGGCAGGTGACCGCCCTCGACCACGCCGAGCGCGTAGGCATAGAACGCGAGCGGACGGCGCGCGGTGACGCGCGCATCGAGCTGGCGCAGGCTGCCCGCGGCGCCATTGCGCGGGTTGGCCAGCGGCTTGATCGCGCCGTTGGAGGCGCGCGCCCGTTCGTTCCAGGCCTCGAAGCCCGCGCGGGGCATGTACACCTCGCCGCGCACCTCGAGCACGCGCGGCCAGCCCTGCCCGCGCAGGCGGAGCGGGATCGCCTTGATCGTGCGCAGGTTGGCGCTGACGTCCTCGCCGCTCTCGCCATCGCCGCGCGTGGCGCCCTGCACGAAGCGCCCGTCCTCGTAGCGCAGGCTGATCGCGAGTCCGTCGAACTTGGGCTCGACCGAGAACACGATCGCATCGCGGCCGAGCCGCTCCTCGATCCGGCGCACGAAATCGTGCACCTCCCCGGCACTGAACGCGTTGGCCAGCGACAGCATGGGCAACTGGTGCCGCACCGGGGCAAACTCGCGCGCGGGCGCGGCGCCGACCCGGCGCGTGGGCGAGTCGGCCGTGGCCAGCTGTGGGTGGGCCGCCTCCAGCGCCTCCAGTTTGCGCATGAGGCGGTCATACTCGACGTCGGCGATGGTCGGATCGTCGAGCACGTGGTAGCGGTAATTGGCGTCTTCGATGCGGGCGCGCAGCGCGGCGGCCTGTTCGGCGACATCGGAAGATGGTTTCATGGGCACAGTGTAGCCAGTTGCCGCAGGGCGGCGTGACCGGCGCGCGCCGCGCCCGGCACACTGGTGCATCCCGAAGGAGGAGCTGTGATGGCGAACAAGGCTTGGGCTGCGTTTCCACATCCGAACAAGGCGTTCGACCATGCCGGCGACAAGCTGGCCAAGGCGTGGAAGGACCTGCATGCAGGCGACCAGGAGCCGTTCCCCGACGAGCGCCACGTGGCCGCCCTGCTCAAGCGCAACCCGAAGCTGGGCAAGGACGCCGGCGCGCTTGCGACACAGTTGCAGGAGGCCTGGCGCGCGTTCCATCGCGGAGATTTCCAGGCCGCGTTCGAACAGGGCGTCGCGCTCAAGGCGCTCGGCGCCTCGGTCGCGATCAAGGCCGGCGGCATCCACGGCAGCTATCTGCTCGGCGACGACAAGGCGCGCACCGCGCGCTACGAGGAACTGGCCCGCCTGGCCGAGCTTGCGCTCACCGGCCTGCCCGACGAGGCCAACAGCCACTACCGCCACGCGTTCGCGCTCGGGCGCCTGAGCCAGGCCATGTCGATCACCAAGGCACTTGCGCAGGGCCTGGCGGGCAAGGTGCGCGCGTCGCTGGACGCCACGCTCGAACGCGCGCCCAAGCATGCCGAGGCGATCACCGCGCTTGGCCTGTACCACGCCGAGATCGTGGGCAAGGTTGGCGGCATGCTGGCCAAGCTCACCTACGGCGCGAGCGCGGCCGAGGCCGAAAAGCATCTCAAGCACGCGCTCAAGCTCACGCCCGCCGCGCCGATCGCGTGGATCGAGTATGGCAACGGCCTCATGCTGCTGTACGGGGACAAGCGCGAGGACGAGGTCGCCGAAGCCTGGGACAAGGCCGCCCGGCTCAAGCCGCGCGATGCAATGGAAGCACTGGATGTGGCGTGGGCCAAGGAGCAACTGGCCTGAACCACGCCGGCGCCGGCCTGCCCCGCCCTGCCCTCAGCGCCGGCTGCGGAAGAAGTCGCGCAACAGCGCGCCGGCTTCCTCGGCCAGCACGCCCGCGGTCACCGCGATGCGGTGGTTGTGGCGCTCGCTCACGAGCGTGTCGAACACGCTGCCGGCGGCGCCGGTCTTGGGATCGGTCGCCGCGTACACCACGCGCGCGACCCGCGCATGCACGAGCGCCCCCGCGCACATCACGCACGGTTCCAGCGTCACGTACAGCGTGCTGCCGGTCAGCCGGTAGTTACCCACGCGCCGCCCCGCATCGCGCAGCGCCTCGATCTCGGCATGGGCACTGGGATCGTTGCGCGAGATCATGCGGTTGCGCCCCTCGCCGATGACCTGCCCCTCGCGCACCAGCACCGCACCCACCGGCACCTCGTCATCGACCGCCTGCGCCGAATGCGCAAGCTCCAGCGCGCGCCGCATGAACGCCGCGTCATCCATCGCCGCATCGCTCGCCTCCGCCGGTTGTTGCATCGTCACATCGTGCTCCGTCCTCGCGCGCGACTGCGCAGCGCCGCGCGAGTTTGCCTCAAGTCCACCACCACCCGCACGCGTACCCGCGCCGGCGCTGCGCGCCTGGCGTGTCGCCTCCGCGGGTCCATGCGGACGCGGCGATGCACTGTCGGAATGGGATCCGGAAGGTCCGCACGTCAGCCTGGATACGCATGATCGACAGCGCCCGGTTCCGGCTCTCGAATGGCCATTCCCCTTGAACGGCCCGATGCCATGACCCAGCCGGTCTCGCTCAGGCAGCGCGGCTGATGTGGACGCCTGGTCCGGCGTCGTCATTCCCAATGCGCCGCCGATGACGCGCATGGCATGTCGCTGGCTCTTGAAGCGGTGTCAGCCTACGCCGCAAAGCGGAAGCCCGAACCGGTCGCCACGAGCAGCCAGATCAGGCCGGCGCCGAGCCACAGGATCGCGAGATAGCAGGCGACACGAATGGTGCGTGACGCGCCACGGCGTTCCAGGCCGAGGTCGACCAGCCCGGCAGCGGGAAAGCACAGGGACCAGAGCATGCCGGCAACGATGATCGCCGGCCAGAACAGGTCGGCGCCCTGCCAAGTGTCGATGTCGCCCAGCAGCGGATAGTGGATCGGATAGGTGAGGTAGTAGAGCCCGAGGCCCAGGAAGCCGATGCTGAGCACGCCGAGTACCGCGACCACGAGGCCGGCGACGATTGACCACTTGATGGCAGACAGGGTCTTCATCCGGAGGGCGTTGCACCGGGATTCGATCAGACCATTGTGCATCAATGCAGAAGGCAGCCGGTATGGGGCTTCGCCAGCGATGCGCGGCGTGCCCACAAGCGCTCGCGGTGTACCATCGAGCACTTCGACCCCCAATGCGCCGACGGAAGGAGGTGTCACGATGCGCAGGAGCATTGCGTGGCTCGCCATGGCGTTGCTGCCGGTGGCAGCGGCCCAGGATGGGGTGATGATCGGTGGCGACAGCATGATGTGGTCGGTGCCGGACCACGGCAGCTCGGCACTGGCCCAGTCGGTCATGCGCTCGACGCTGGCCGGCCGTAGAACCGCTGCTCCCACAGGCAGCAGCATGCGCGGCGGCGCAAACCGCAGCCGGGTCGATACCCGGGTGCGCTACGACAGCACCATATCGCGGGAGGTCGAGCGTGAGTTCCTCGCCGGTCTCGGGCGGCGTTCGGGAGCGGCAGCGGCAGAGCGTTTCGGCGCCCATTTCCGCGACCGGCCCATGCACGGCCAGTTCGCCATCGCCGCCGACCCCTATGGACTGCGCAAGGAGGACCTGGTCGATGTCACCACAGCCTATTTCACCGTGATGTGGATGGTGGCCAACGAGGCCCCGGTGCCCGCGAAGCCGCAGGTGGCGGGGCTGCAGCGGCAGGTGCGTGCACTGCTGGAAGGCCCGCGAGGCGTGCCCCACGACATGGCCGAGCGCCAACGCCTGGCCGAAAGCCTGATGTACAAACTGGTGACCATGATCCTGCTGCGCGAGGACGCACAGCGTACCGGCAACACCCCGGCGTTGCGCGAACTGGCCGCCTACGCGCAACACGAGACAGGCAAGGGATTCGATCTCAAGGCCTCGCGCCTCACCGCGCAGGGATTCGTGCCTCGCTAGACCAGGTCAACCCCGGCCGGTCGTTCCGTGCGCTGCCCGCGTGGTCGCCGGCGCGACGATCACTCCCAATCATGCATTTGGTCTGCCCTATGCCTTGACCAGCTTCGCGGCCTTGGGATCGTAAACGTAGCCAGTAATGCTGCCATCCTTGATGCGCGCCACGGCCTCATCGATGACGATCAGCGGAACGAGGAACCATTCCTCAGGCTGCACAGGCTGCTCCGCAAGGTCGGTGATGGCCTGTTCGATCTCGACCGCATTCATGGGCGTGCAGCCCCCGCTCGGGGCGAGACCGCCTGGTTGCTGTCGTTCGTGTGTTGTTCTGCGTTTTCTCCGCTGGCTGCGCCACCGGCTGATCGGTATCGCCCTTGGCGCCAAGGCTCGGGCTTCGGCGATTCTGTTCTCGACCCTTGCGGGTGTCCCTGGCCCTATGGGTTCTTCCATGGATCGATGACGCCCACACCGGCCGCTTCGTAGGGCGATGTGTCGCGCGATGCCACGATGAAGCCCCGCGCGGCCGCAACGGCCGCGATGTAGCCGTCTGGCGTCGGGAAGCCGCGCCCGCCGTTCCGGGCCGCCACGGCCAGGTCGGCATAGTGGCGCGCTGCATCCGTGTCGAACGGCAGCACCCGATCCTTGAACAGCTCCAGCAGTTCGTTCAGGGCGCGGTCGAGCATGTTCTTGCGCTTGCCCGCCGGCAGCGCCCGGATGCCAAACAGCAACTCGGCCAGCGTGACGCTCGACAGGTACAAGGTTTCCGCCGCCTGGTCGTTCAGCCAGGTCCTCACGGCCGCGTCCGGCTCCGGCTTCATCGCCTCGGAAACGACGTTGGTATCCAGGACGATCATTCAGTCAAAGCTCAACGGTTTGGCCGGTGCCTTGTCGCGCACGCTCTCGAGGACGGCGAAATCGTCGTTGGTCAGTCCGATCTTGCGGCCGATGGCGGCCAGGGCATCACCGACACGCACGCGGCTCGAAGGCTTGACCACGGCCGCCAGAATCTCGCGCACCTCCGCTTCCGTGCTGCGGCCATGCTGGGCCGCCCGCACGCGCAAAGCGCGATGCACGTCATCGGGCACGTTCCTTACGGTGAGGATGGCCATGCTGCAAAACCACTCATCTGCTGTCTGTGACTGCAATCATAGGCAGATGCAGTCACCCGCGCAAACGTCGAGCTCCACGCCCATTGCTGCTCTGGCGTCTCACCGTCCTGGCTTCCATCTGCGCCCGTATCCGCGCCTCGCGCTGGCAAAGCACCGAAAGCGTTTTGAAACGCGGAATAGACGAAGGCCACACGGATGGAAGGCGAGCTGCGCCAAGGTCAGAGGCGCGCTCACCACGACGCCGCATCCACTGCGACCGCATCGCTTGCCCACGGGCGATTTGCCCGGTCACGTTCAGGAGGAGCCCATGCGCGAATTGTCAGGCCCTCCGGGTGGATGCCCGCAAGATGGCGGCGAAGCTGCTCGAACTCGACAAAAACGTCACCTATTACGAAAACATCGAAGGCGGGCATGGTGGATCGAACAACAATCGCCAGGCGGCCTGCATGAATGCGATCGGCTACATCTTCCTCTGGGAACGACTGAAGTAACCCCGAAACGGCAAGCGCCGCGTTTCTTGCTTTTCGGACCACAACCCACAGGAACCCACAGCCATGCGCCGTTCTCTCATTGCCAGCGGAGTCGCCCTCGCCATGTCCACCGCCACTGCGGCTTCGCCGGACTTCTCAATCACCGTCTATTCGTCCGCTGCGCCGGGATCGCTGACCTCGGAACAGTTGGCGAGCTATGGCCTGCGTCTGCCGGGCTATGCCTTGGTGCGCGACCGCCGCGAACTGGAATTGCCCAATGGCACCGGCGAAGTGCGGTTCAGCGATGTTGCCACACGCATCGACCCGACCACGGTCAGCTTCGCCTCGATCACCGACCCCGACGGCACCCGCGTGATCGAACAGAACTACCAGTTCGACCTGGTCGATGGTGCAAAGCTCCTGCAGCGCTATGTCGGTGAGACCATTCGAGTCGACCAGATTCGCGGGGAGAAGGTCGAATCGGTCAGCGGCAAGCTGCTCTCGGCCACGGGCGGTCTGATCCTGATGCGGCCGAACGGCGAAGTGCAGTCCTTGTCGCACTACGCAAACATCGCGTTTCCTTCGCTTCCTGGCGGACTCATCACCAAGCCCACCCTGGTCTGGCTGGTCGATGCGAAGCGCGGCGGCAAGCACGATGCGCAAGTCTCGTATCAAACCCAGGGCATGACCTGGTGGAGCGACTACAACGTGATCCTGAAAGGCGAAGCGAACGCCTGCAGCATGGATCTCGCGGCCTGGGTCACCGTGGTCAACCAGAGTGGTGCCAGCTATCCGAACGCGCAACTCAAGCTGGTCGCCGGCGAAGTCAATCGTGCACCGGCCGCACCGACCGCACCGGCACCGGTGGCGGCGATGCTGGCCAAGGTCGAGAAGGAAAGCGCCGGCTTCCAGGAGTCGGAACTGTTCGAATATCACCTGTACACGCTCGGCCGTCGCACCGAATTGCCACAGAACTCGACCAAGCAACTGGAACTGTTTCCAGCCGCCGTTGGCATGAAATGCAAGCGCGAACTGGTCTTCACGGCCTCGCCCCAACCTCATGGCTTCTGGGGATCACCGATCAGCGACCAGGGATATGGCGCGACCAAAAGCGGAACCGTGGGTGCCTGGCTGGAGTTCGAGAACAAGGAAGCGAACGGTCTCGGCATTCCCCTGCCGGCGGGGCGCGTGCGCGTCAACCAGGCCAGCAAGGATGGCAGCCTCGAATTCATCGGCGAGGACGTGATCAAGCACACGCCGCGCAATGAAATCCTGCGCATCAAGCTCGGCGAAGCCTTCGACGTGGTCGGCGAGCGCAAGCAGATCGACTACAAGATCGACACCTCGGCCAAGCGCATCGACGAAACCATCGAAATTAGCGTGCGCAACCGCAAGAAAGAGGCCGCCACGATCCGGGTGCGCGAATACCTGTACCGCTGGAGTACCTGGGCGATTACCGAGGAAAACTTGAAGCACGACAAGCGCGATGCCAACACTGTCGATTTCGTGGTGAACGTTCCAGCCGACAGCGAACAGAAGATCCGTTACGCGGTGCGCTACACCTGGTAATTGCCGGCGATCGGTACGGCGAAACCGTCGCGAACGGCGGTTTCGTCGTCCGACTTGAACGCTGGCCGAACCGCTCGATCGCACGCGCGCCTGGGCGCTGGCCCTGTCCGAACGTGTCGGCCACAACAAAGCGGCGGTCGCGCTCGCCAACAAGCAGGCCCGCCGAC
>QUBV01000014.1 GCA_014338185.1 Lysobacterales bacterium
GCTCAGCAGGGTGTCTCCGAGGTCGAGGGCGCCGTCACTGTTGTTGTCGGCGTAAAGCCGCAGGGCGCCCAGGCTGGCCGTCAGGGTGGCGCCGTTGGTTTCACGCAGCACCATCTGGCTGACTGTTCCCGCCGTGAGGAAACCGTCAAGGCGATACTGCCCAAACACCTGTCCTGTGGCGCCGTAAGTGGCGGGCGTGCCCGGCACGTTGCCCTCGCCCACATTCAGGAACAATTGCGGCGTGGTGATCGGCGTGTACTCCACACGCCAGGACACCAGGTGGCCCACGTCCAGGCCCCAGCCGTCCACCATGATCAATGTCCAGGTTCCGGCGGGGCTGGTGCCGTAGAGCCGGTTGAAGGCGTCCAGGCCTTCCGGGTTGTAACCCGCTGCCGCCGCAAAGGGCGGGGTCGCAGTCGTGATGTTGCCGTTACCGCCCCGCTCGGCACGCATTTTCTGCCAATAGTAGTTACGCAGCTCAGCCGCATAGCGCGCCTCCCCGACGAATGGCCGCAAAAGCTTGGGGGCACCCGCAACAACATCGCTCAATACCCACGGATAGACCACAAGAAGATCGGCCGGCGCACAGGCAGCTGGCGTGATCGTGTAACGAAAGGTCGGTTCGCCCTCCTTGGAGAGGGCGAACCACCCTTTCAGCTCGATTCCCATCAGAATCGGCTCCTCGTCGGGCGCCTCGGTCACCAAGCGCACGTCAGGAAAGGCTTGCGCTTGGCGCTCGAACCGATACAGCGCGTACTTGCCCTCCGGGTCCCAAACCTCACGAAGCCCATTCAACCCGTTGACCACGGCATCCTCGATCGACGCGCCAAGCGCCGAATTCAGGGTGAAGATGTCGGTGGCTCGAAAGTCCGAAATGCGCAGCGACGTAGAGAACTCCTCCGGCAAGGCATACAGCGTCTTGACGACGTTCTCGTAGAGCTTGCGATGGGGCCAGTTCGCTGGCGGACCACCGGACTTCGTGGGGGCTGTGGGAATCGTCGGGTTAGGCGGCATGCTCGCGATCCATCTCCACGTGCGTGAACGCATCCGCTAGTCTAGCGGCCGCGACCTTGAAGTAGTCGGGATTAATCTCGGCGGCGTAAGCGCGGCGGTTGGTTTGCATCGCTGCAATTGACGCCGAGCATAAGCCGCCGAATGGCTCCCAGACCACGTCGCCGGCGTCGGTGCTCGCGAGGACTTGCCGGCGCATTAGCGCAAGCGGCTTCTGGTTCGCATGCAGGTAGCCGACGCTCGCTCGAATGCGCTCGTGGCCGTGAACAGCCGGCTCCTGCCAGACGTTGGTCAGCCCGTGGGTATGGTTCCATTTCGCGCGCATCTTCATCCAAGCCGCTTCTGTGATGGGAGTATGCCCGTCGAGCGAGAAATAGGGACGATCTGTCGTCGCGCCGTGCTTGGCGCAATAGGCCGCCATGCGCGTGATCGCCTCTGCGGGTGGGAAGTACCATAGGTGGCACTGCGTCAGGTACTTGCGCGTTGCCGCGTTGGCCACGCCGCAGGCCTCGTTCGCTTGATTCATCGGCAGGCCGCTGCGCAGCCATTCTGCGCGAACCCAGTCCTTGATCGTCAGAGGCTGCCCGCTGGGGCCAGGCAACAAGTTGCGCTTGGTGTAACGGACAGCCACTTCGGACACGACGGGCATGCCGCGAATGGTCTTACTGTTGCAGTTACCCGCGATATGGGCAACGCCCTTATCCCAAATGCAACATTCTTCGTACTGCCAGCCGTGCAGTTCGAGGATCGGATGAACCAGCGCCCAGCCGAGCTCCGTACACCAAAACCAAAGGGTCGTGTCAGGCTGTGCGCATGCCGACCATGCGGCGACGTGGGGCGCGTACCATTCCGCAAGCTGAGTCGGTGTCTTGGGCTCACCGGGAAATTTGCCAAGACCATAGGGTCCGTCGGCAATGATGCATGTCGGCGCGGCCCACCGGGAATAGCAGCGCAATGCGTCATCGCGCTCAATGAATACGTTTGCGGCACGCGCCACTTTAACTTGGCCGGCGGTCGTCCGCGGCTCGGCGCGGCCTGATGTGACAACGCGCAGACGGGACGCAGCGGACGCCTTGCGCGAGTTAGCGGCCATGCTGGGCCTCCTGAGGCGTGGGATGATCTATGTCAGCCATTGCTCGACTCCTTGGGTCGGGTGGTGGTCAGGCCGACGCAGCGGTAGCCGCCGCTGCGTCGGCCGTCTGTACATCCAGCCTAGTCGCGGCTGGACTGGAAGCTAGCTAGCTAAAGTGGGACTCAGCATCAATGTCATCTAGCGGAGAAGATGTCTCCTTCGAGGGCACGGTACAAGGCCATGTTGATTACGGCAGCGCGCGCCTGCCCTGTACGCTTCGCCACCTCATCGACCTTCCGCAACAGCTCCGGTGCAATGGTGAGCGAGATCTGTCGTTTGTTCCCTTTGGGAATGCCCTTGTCGTAGGGGCGCTGCGAGTCCACATCGCCTGCGCAAGCATCAGGCGCGCCGGCAATGAACTTTTCGGCCTTCGAGTCAACCGCCCGAGGTTTACGCTGAATGGACATTCGACACCTCTAGGAGGCGATTGTTTGGATATTAAAAGCATAGTCGGCGAGCGTGGTCAACTCGGAGCAAGCTTTGAGGTCGCGAGGGGCGAGCTCCTGCACGCATAGGCCTTGGCCTCCCGCGTTGGCGAAGGCTTTGCGTCGTCGGATGGGAGTAGGCAAGTAGGTGAACTGCGGTACGCCGGCGACCGCTGCGGCCGCTTCGGTGTTGTCGACCGACAGTTCGCCGGGATCGGCGAGATTCAGCACGGCGAACGCTTGCAGGCCGTCTCGCAAGCTGCGCGCCTCGTCCACGAGCGCTGCGATATCCTCCAGAGCCCACACGTCGTAGCTGCGTGGGGCGAAGGGCACGATCAGGACATCAGACAGGATCAGCGCCGCGCGAAGGGCAGAGCTATCGCGGCCGCCAGCGTCGATGATGGTGTCGTCCCACTTCCCGCGCTGCTGCTGAACCTGCGCGCGGAGCGCACTGCCATCGGGATACTGAGCGCAGGCGATGCCTGGCTCTCTTCCGCGCTCGGCTCGCGCGGCGATTGCCGCGCTCGCCGTACCTTGGCGATCGCCGTCGATCAACCAGACTTCGCGGCCCGTTAGCGCGCGAGCGATCGCGAGGTTCACGGCCAACGTGGTCTTGCCGACGCCGCCCTTCGTGTTTCCGATTGTAAGAATCATGAATTCACGTCCTTTGAATATCCAAGACGGGAGCCGAAGCCCGGATGGAGAACAAGAACCAGCACGCCCCGCCGAGTAGGAAGAGGCACATCATCGCGAGTGCAAGGTCGACGACGCTGGCGGAGGCCTTGGGCACGACAACGCCGGCGACGAAGGCGAGCAGCAGCCACTGCATGCTTCCGCGGAGGGCGGCGGCGGTTCCGGCTATCGAGGGGAACAGATCCGAGAGCAGCGATTTCAGTGCAGGACCGGCCAGCCCCTGTCCGATCGCATAGAAAAACAGTGGCACGATGCTCCAAGGAAGCGACGGCCCCTTTGCATAGGACAACAGCACGTTGACCCCGACGGAGATCGACATGAGTCGAAAACCCCACCATGTCGTTTCGGATCGCGTCAGTAGCGGTGCCAGCCAGCCGGAAAGGAGCGCGCCAAGCACGTATCCGCTCACCAGCGGCAGGAACAGCCATGCGAACTC
This sequence comes from Lysobacterales bacterium, assembly GCA_014338185.1. GTDB lineage: Bacteria > Pseudomonadota > Gammaproteobacteria > Xanthomonadales > Rhodanobacteraceae > Dokdonella_A. The sequence goes on from QUBV01000014.1 coordinate 3,698, forward strand.
TGTATTGCCAAGGCCGAGGTGGCGAGTCAGGAACGCAGACGACGCCAGGATGTAGAGGAATCCGGCCGTGAAGCTGAAGGCCACTGTCCCGGTCAGCAGATAGGTGTCGCGATGCCCTAGCACACGTCGGAAGTTGGCGACGATCGCCTTGGGTTTAGCGGACTGCCGCAAATGATCTGGAAGCGTCTCGGGAAGGCGCCACAGCACCATCGTCAGCATAGTCAACCCCAAAGCGGCCAGCAGCCCAAATACAGAACGCCAGCCGAAGGCAGTGAGCAGGAGACCGCCAAGCACCGGGGCTAGGACGGGGGCGATGTTGTAGGTCACCGTTCCGTACGCCATGACCTTCTGCACGGCCGCGCCCTCGAAGCAATCACGCGTGATCGTGTAGAACGCGATCACACCGGCGCCGGCGCTCAGTCCCTGTATGGCTCGGAAGAACAGCAATGCGTTGATGCTCTCCGCAAACATGCAGCCGAGCGACGCCACCGTATACACGCTCAGCGCGATCAGCATGGGTCGCCTGCGTCCAAGCGCGTCCGAAATCGTCCCGTGAAACAGATTCATCAACGCGAATGCGGCGAAGTAGGCCGTCAATGTCTGCTGCACGTAGGCCGGCGACACGCCGAAGTCGGCAGCCAAGGTTGGGAAGGCCGGTAGATAAGCGTCGATCGAAAACGGGCCGAGCATTGACAGGAATGCGAGGAAGGCCGCGAACGCGAACGTGGCTTCCGACTTCTTGTCGATGGCAATCATGGTCATGGCAATTCCTCGCATCTCCAATGGATATCCAAGCAATATCCTTAGCGCTCGATTCCCGAGCCGCGCTCCAATGCGCTGCGGAATCGTTCGTTGGCCTGCCGCTTGCTGAGCTGCTTTGCTCGGGCTTGGCGCGCCGCTCGAACGGCGCCGGCGACAATGCGCTTGGCTTCGGCTGGTGGTAACGAGCGCGTTGCCTGGGTGAAGGCCTTACGCGCCTGCGCCGGTGTCATGTTCCGGGTTGACTCGGTCTTGCTGGTCATCGTGATCGCTCCTCATGGAATGGCCGGAACGTCCGGCCCCGTTACCGCGTTGGGCCGCGATGCTGGCCTCGATCCCTCTGCGCGAATTGCTGCTGTGCTTGCTCGCGGATGGCCTTGGCACGCTCGGCCTGTTGCGCCGTGCGGAACGTCTCGACGCGCTGCCACAGTTCCGGCTGCTCGCGCTGCACCTTTCGCGCCGCCAACCGCTGAGCGTCCATCGGACCGCGTGCGATGTTTCCGGCGATCCGCCGGCGACGCTGGAGGTCGCCAATTCGTCGCACCAGATGCTGCTCTTGGCGTTGCCACACGGCTGCGTCCTTTTCGTACTGGCCGCGCCCGAGCATGGCCGCCAGTCCACGCGGCTCCTGCGGTCGCGCGGCCTGGTGCGTGCGGTAGGCGTGCGTCAAGGCCTCGTCCAGCTTCTCCAGGTGCGCAGTCACGGCTACCGCCCGGCTGCGCCGTTCGGCGGATCGCTGCTCCAACAGCTTCAGCAATGCCGCTTCATCGCGGCGACCGCAATCAACCGCTGTGGTGGCGGACATCGCCTTGGCTACCTTCGCGGCCGCGACATGAGCGGCTTTCGCCTTGGCGTTCTCCGCTGCAATCTCCGATGCCTTCCGCTTCGAGGCTGCTGCTGGGGGCACAGAAACCCGCGCGCCGGTCTTGCCGGCCGCCGTCATCGTCAGCATCGGGCCATCCCGACCGTCACTTTCCAGAAGACGCCCTATGGTTTGCTCGGCACGCTTCGCCAGCTCCTCCAACTTGATCTGACCGTGCTCGATCCGGCGATGGACTACCCGTTCACCATCGAATCCGCGTCGGTTGGCAAAGTCCAGCGTACTTTCCTTTCGCCGCTCGCGACTGAGCGTGCGCGCCAGCCGCTCCCGTGCGTCGGCTTCATCCTTGCCGCCGAAGTCCTCGACGCCGGCGAACATGGTTGCGTTCTCGCGGTGGCGAGTCATGCCGACATAGGCAAGGCTGCGATCCATACCAGGCGTCGCCAATAGGTAGGCTTGATCGACCGTCACGCCCTGCGCTTTGTGGATGGTGACGGCGTAGCCATGGTCGACGGCCGCATATTTCGCGACGTCCACCATTCGGATTTCCCCCGTGTCCAACTTCACCGATAAGCCGGCATGGTCGGCACGTTCGACGGTGCCAAGGGTGCCGTTCTTCACGCCTAGATCGCGATCGTTCCGCAGGAAAACGATGCGGTCGCCAACGGCGAGTTCGCGCCCGCCACGTTCCGTCTGAAAGCGCACAGCACCGCCCAGCTCACCGCGCCCTTGCCGGACGTCGCGTACTGCTTCATTCAGCGCCCGAACGTCTTTGTTGCTATGGGCCAAGATGATCTGGCTACCGTTGCCGGCGTCGCCCACGTAGGCGGATGCGAGCGCCTTACGCGCATCCTCCCGGCTGTTGTGCATCCGGACGTGGCCACGTGAGTCATAGGCACGCAATCCGGCCGTGACCGATCCCCGCGCGAACTCCTGCCCGGCGTCGCGTGCCCATGCGTGGCGCTGACGACGAACTTCGGTGATTTCCGATGCGCCGACGTGTTGAACGACGGCCCGAAACGAGGCGCCCGCCTCGATGGCGGCGAGCTGCTTATGGTCGCCCAACAAGACAACTTTCGCGCCGGCCTTCTCGGCCGCATCGAGCACGCGCCCGAGCTGCCGGCTGCCGATCATCCCGGCCTCGTCGATCACCAGAACATCGTGTTTCGTGAGTTTGTCGCGGCCTTCCTTCCATGCGTATTCAAGGGATGCCAGCGTTCGGCTTTGGATGCCGCTGCCGGCTTGTAGTTCGTCCGCCGCTTTGCCGGCCAAGGCCGCACCACGCACTGTGAAGCCTTGGGCTTCCCATGCTTCGCGTGCAACCTTCATGGAGAACGATTTGCCAGTGCCAGCGTCGCCGATCACCACGGCCAGGCTGCCGGCCTTCGTGACGTGGCGAACGGCGGCTTTCTGCTCGTCACTCAAAGTGCCCGCACCGCCGATCGCCGCCTCGGCGGTCGCCGTCGAAACACCATGCGTAGTGGTGCGCGAAAGGCGCTCAGCCGCGTCCGCCATGCGGCGCTCGGCTTCCACCATGTCACGGGTCGAATAGCGCGCTGGCGCTCGGCCGGTTGCCGGCTCCATTTCGATCAACGCCGATGAAGTTTCGAGCTTGGTTAGAAGCTGCTGAAACTGCGTCGCATCGTCGATGTAGCGGTTCAGTTCGGCGGCAATATCTCGACGATCAAAGACCGCCTTGGTCGCCGTCACCTTCTCAAGAATAAGCTCAGGATGCTCGACGATCTGCCGCGCCTGCTCTTGGCGGTTGGCGTTGTGAATGTCGATCCGCTCGGCAGGGATTCCCTTGCGCTCCATCGACACCGCATCCGGTCCGATGTGTCGCGTCGGCGTGAGGCTTACGCCCTGGTCGGCGTAGCTGCGAAAGTCGATCCATTCGGAGTGCCCGCCTCGCTCCAAAGCGGCATTGGCGAGAGCAGCCCATTCCCGCCTCAAGTCCCGTATGTCGTCCGCTGTCGTGCCTGCAATCCCGGCCCTCTGACGATCCTTGTTCGCCAGCTCAATCGTTGCCTTCGCGCCGAGCTTGCCATCGGCTCCGATGGTTCGCGTGGTCGCAAGCATGTGCGCGTGAAAATTGCGCTCGTCGCCTTCCTTGTCCGGTGCGTGGATACAAACATCCACCGCGACGCCGTAGCGGTCGGCGATGGATTTCGCCATCTCGACAGCGACCGCCTTCCGCTCAGCGTCCGTCAGCTCATGGGGCAGTGCGATCCGCCATTCGCGTGCGACGCGAGAATCCTTACGCTTCTCGGCGGCTTCCGCTGCGTTCCATAGCGCCTCACGGTCAGGCGTCGGCACGCCCTCGGGCGTCACGATGTCGGCTGACAGCACGCCGCCCTTCCGGGTGAAGTCGTGAACCTCTCCAGTGCGCTCATCCACCAACTTCGATCCGGAACGGTAGGCAGCAGCCGCGACGGCGCTCTGTCCGGATGCGCGCCCCATCGTGTAGGTCGTGAAGTGGTAGATCGCCACCGCTTTCCTCTTTGGCGTTGCCCTTGCTGGGGTGCCGGGGCATCCCCTGCCGCACGGGGTTGGTCGCAGACCAACCCGTAAGTGCGCCCTTGCTGCTCGCTCGGGACTTTCTTCGCCGCGACTTCGACGGTCAATGGAGCTCGCGCAACGTTTCAGTATTCCCGGACAGTTTTCGGCAAATGCTGCCGAGCGTCGGTCGAGAATCCCAACGCACCCAAGCGAGGAACACAGATGGCACGCAAGACCTTGGCGGAACGCAGATCGGAAAAGCTCGACGAGCTCGAACGCATCAAGAGCGATCTCGCGCGGATCGAGGAAAGAGCCGCCATGCAGATCGGCAAGCTCGCCGTTCGTGCCGGGCTCGCCGATCTCGACATCGAGGACGAACAGCTTGCAAAGGAGTTCGCGGCTGTCGCCGCGAAGTTTCAGTCGAGGAGCGGGAAGAAGGACAAACCCGCGTCACCGAATGCTGCTTCGGCTTCTCAGAACTGAGCGCGAACTGTCGAGGATTCGCATGAATGCCAGAAAGCAAGACACCCGCCACAAGATCGAACTCGGCGGACTCGTTATCAAGGCTGGTTTGGGCGATGAACCCAAGGTTGTCGTTCTCGGTGCATTGGCGCTGGCCGCTGCTGCCCTACAGGGTCAGAACGCCAATGCGAACCGCGCTCGCTTTGCCGCCGAAGGCGAAGCCTCTTTCCAAGGTGATTCGCCATGACACGGATCACGCTGATTGTTGCTCTATGGCTGGCTCCGGCATTCGCCTTCGCACTGTCGGTTCCTATCCTCCCCGATGACTACTCGCCCCAAAGGTGTCGCGAGCTCAAAGCGAAGCTCGTCACGCAGTCCAACCCACTCAACCCGAAGCGTGTTGACCCAGCGCTGTTGAACGCAAACGGGCGCGGCCTGTATGAGGACTTTTCCTGCGACGCGCTCGATGTCGGATGGCGCTGGTCGCTGCTGCGAAAGGCGACGCTAGACGCTGCAAATGAATTGCAGAAATCAGGCATCAATCCGGCTGATCCGTCGGCAACTGCGAACATTCGTTCGGCGCTCCTGTCTCTTGCCGATTCCGCCGCACGCGTCGATGCCGATTTCGTCGATGTGCACGGCGTGCCGGACGGAAGAATCCAGTTCCTGGATTGGAGCAAGAAGCTGTTCGCGGAGCATGGCTGGCCGGTGCCCGCTTCCATGCGCGCCGTGTTCACCGAGCTCGCGGACAGGATCGGAAGCGAATATGTCGACCCGGCCGAGCTGCGCGCCGTGGTTTCGGTCGGAACGGATCGAGCAAGCGGGCTTGTCATGCTGTCCAGCGACGCCGCAGGCAATGCCTTCCAGGTGGCGCAAGTCGGCTCCATCGAGCGTGACAAAGCGGCCCGCGACAACGCCGAGCATGAGGCGGAGATTGCTTCGCAGTCCTACACGGCGCAAGTGCGAAAACGCGCGCAACGCTTTCCGGGCTTCTTGAATGTTCTTCTCGGCGCTGCCGGCCTCGCCGGCCTGTCGGTGTTTTTCGCTCGCGGCTATCTGATGACGGGTCGGCGACGCCTCATCGCCTTCGTAGCGGGAACGATCGGACTGTTCATCGCGACGATGCTCGTCGGCGCGCTGCAAATCGTGAGCGGCGTTCCTACCTGGCTTGCCTTTGTCTTCCTGCTCGCGGCGTTCGCGCTCATCTATGTGCCGTTCCGTGACCGGCTCAATGCTCGTTTCATTGGGGCGTCCACTCTCGCAACGCACGGGTCGGCCGCATGGGCAACGTTGCGCGATGCGATCAGCGCGAGCCGGTTGTTCAATCGTGGAATGGTATCTGCTGATTCCTACGGCTTCGCGTTGGGCCGCTTCCCAGGCGCGCCGGACAATCTCGATCCGCGTCTTCGCTACATGGGGCATGTTCTCACCTGTGCCCCGACCGGCAGCGGCAAAGGCATCGGTGCGGTGATTCCTACGCTGCTGGAGTATCCAGGCAGCGTCCTTTGCCTCGACATCAAGGGAGAGAACTACGCCGTCACCGCCCGTGCCCGTCGTGCCTTGGGGCAATCGGTCTATCTGGTCGATCCATTCGGCGTCACGGGCGGCCAAGCTTCGGCGTTCAATCCGCTCGACGTGCTCGACTTGGCGAACCCAGATGTGGTGGGCCAAGCCTCGACGCTGGTCGAAATGTTAGTCGTGACCGGCGCTAATCAGGACGACAATTCTGCGCACTTCAACGACTCGGCCAAGGATCTGATCAAGGGGCTGATCGTCTACGCGAAGAGCTTGCCCGATCCGGCAAGTCGATCACTCGGCGAAGTCCGCAGGCTGATTACGCTACCGCTTGCCGTTCCTGCCAACTCCGGGCGTGAATCACTAGCCGACCACCTCGCGAACATGTCGGCATCGGATGCTTTGGCGTTCGGCATTCCTGCCCGTGCGGCAAATGCCTTCATGAGCAAGGACGCCAAGGAAGCCAGCGGCGTCCTGTCTACCGCGCAACGGCATACCGCCTTTCTCGACGATCCCCGTATCGTGACCGCGCTGTCGCGCTCGGATTTCAGCTTCGCCGATCTCAAGCGTCGGCCCATGACCGTCTACGTCGTCATGCCGCCGGATCGCCTGGCTGCGCAAACGCGCTTCATGCGCGCACTGGTTGGCGCAGCGCTGTCGGCGATTACGGCCACCAGCGATACGCCGCAGTTCAACACGCTGTTCCTGCTCGACGAGTTCGCCCAACTCGGCCGACTTCAGGCCATCGAGGACGCGATTTCTCTGGTGCGCGGTTACGGCGCCCGCTTTTGGCTGTTCGTGCAAGACCTCTCGCAGCTCAAGGGCGTGTATCCGAAGTGGCAAACCTTCCTGGCGAACAGCGCCAAGCAGTTCTATGGCACAGCGGACTTCGAAACGGCGAAGTACGTTTCGGACATGCTGGGCCAGACCACCATTGAGTTCCGGACAGCGGGCGACTCGTCCTCCACGTCACTGCAAGGCGGCGGCAGCTCCGGCACCAGTACGAATCAGCAGCTCGCAGCCCGTTCGCTTCTGACAACGGATGAGGTCATGCGGCAAGGGCCAACACGCCCCATCGTGCTGATTCAGGGCGAACGGCCCTACAGCCTGGATCGCCTGAACTACCTCAACGACCCCGAATACGCCGGCGCGGCCGACTCCAATCCTTTTCATCGGTGACGCATGGCCATCTGGATTTCAGCGGGCGTGATCGTTTTCGTCGCGATGTTCGCTCTGGCGGCCGTAGTTCGCCTCGCGATCCGCTGTGCGGAATGGTTCTGGCGGCGTCGATCTCTCCGGCGTCAAAACGTGAGGTGAGACATGAATGAGTTCGTTGTTTTGAACCTGGTTCTTCGCAAAGTCGTTCCTGTCGTCGCGACAGGGCTGGATCGGACGTTCCGCCTTGTTGGCCGCGTGCAGCGGAGCTCAAAGCCGGAGAAGAATGACCTCACCGGCGCAGGTGGCGTACCTGCGATGAGAACTATCGCCATTCCGAGAGCGCAAGCAAGGCAGGCGTCAGCCACGCAGAACGCGGAACCGGATGATGGCCTACGAGCAGACGCGACTAGTCCTCGCTCCGCTCCATCCTCGTCGGGCGTAGCGAACGAGACCGCAGCGATTGTCGTGGCCGAGTGCTACGCGACCCCTGAGCATCAAGGCGACGACGGCGATCTACGCCAAGAAGATGATCTCGATTGGGCGGGCAGCCTGGCGCATGCCGCCGCCGCGAGCCTCCACATTGGAAACATCCTCGCGATGGTCCGTGCGGGCTGGCTTATTCCGGATGCGGAGCAGCTTGCGGACATCACGGCAGCCTTGGATGCGATGGAAGCCTTCCACACACGTACCGACAGCGTGATCGCGCCCGTTCTGGCTGCGATGGACGAAGACCAGCAGGCCGATTTCTTCGGCGACTTCGACGCCGACCTCCCGGCCGACCTCCCCGAGCTCGACGGCGCATGAAACAGCTGAAGCTTCGACTTGCCACGCCGGACTTCAAAGTCCTTGTGGAACTGTCCCGCTCCATCGCGGCATCCGTTGGCCCGTTTCAGGGCGCGGAGCCGGAGCAACTGGCCGCATTCATCCTGGCTCGCGCACTCCAACTATTCGACTCCGAACCGGGGATGCTCGAGCTGTTCTTTTCGACGCATCCGATTTTGAGGCCCGCAAGGCAGGCCGACGCCATCGCCGACAGGCTCGGCGAACACGCTGGCCCGAAGGGCTAGCGCACCCTCGAAAACCGCATTCAATGGCGGTTCTTTACCCATCGTTTGGATATTAAAAGGAGGCGCACATGACATCCCAAAGCCCTTGGTTCGACTTTCTCTGGTACGTCGTTCCGCAAATCATGGCCTGGCTCCTCACGATCGTCCCGATCCTGAGCGTGTTCCATATCGGCATGCAACGCCTGATCCTAGGCCGGCGGCCGAAGCTCGCCAAACCGCAGCCGTAGCGGCATCGGGGAATTTCTATGGTCGACGCCGTTGCAGGAGGCGGAGTCGACCCACACTTCTCAATGAGGAAGCGCTCGTGCAGGAGCAAGAATTTCGGCACCTTCTCGGCAAGGTCCGCGACGCGGCCACCGGCGGGAAAGATGCCTGGTCCGTGCAATCCACGGGCGAGAAGCTGGCTGTCGCCGTGACACTCAATCGCTTCGACTGGCTGCAAGCGATGGACTACACGATTGCCGAGGCAATCGAACGCATCGGGCCGGAGTGGACTACCATGATCCCGGCGGTTGCGAGGCTCGTTCTCGACGAAGCCCAGGAGGATGATTTCATATGAACGTCACCAGCGGTAACGATGCTCGATGCTTCACGATGGATCGCGTACTAGCTGCGCTCGCCGGCAAGCTCGATGCGGCGCTGCTGTCGGACGACGAATCCGTGTACTTCGATGACTTGATCGGCGAGGCGATGGGTTCTGCCATGACGCCGGCCGGGCGTGCCTTTTGGGCCACGTTCGAAGGCGCTCCGAACACCGACCTGTGAGTCAACAATCGCCGGCCGCAAAGCTGGCGATCCGCCAAGTTGAAAGGATATTCAAAGAATGTCTCTCCAATCTTCGCCGGCGCTCGGGCTGTTCGCTCAGAACTTCAAGCGTGCCCGCAAACGTGCCGGACTGTCCCAAGAGGATGTCCACAAGCTATGCGGGGTTGCTGCGTCCTACGTCAGCGCCGTCGAGCGCGCCAAACGAAGCGTCACGATTGGATGTGCCGAACGATTGGCAGGTGCCGTCAACGTGCCACTGAGCGTGCTGCTGACCCCGTAGGAAGTCGCGTCCGCCACCTCCCGTCCACGCCTACTCTTGGCGTTATCCACAGCGGCAGGCCGGCTACTACAGGTTCTTTCTACAGGGCTTTAATACAGGGGAAGCCCGGAAAGCCGCGCCAGAGCTTGCTCTCCAGGGAATCGCCGCTACCGTTTATGCGTAGAACGGGCCGAAAAGCGCTACCGTTTATGCGTGAACCTGCGTGAAAAGCGCTACCATTTATGCGTGGATAAGTCAGCGAAAACACAGGCTTTTCCACAGGCTGCGGTGCATTTCGCGGCAATCTATTTGAGCTGCGGCGGAACGTGCGTCCGGGATGGCAGTAGCACAAGCCCATGCTCGCCTTCGCAAACGCGAAGCGCTGAATAGACCAGCTCCACCTTGCGCAGCGCGCCAACGAGCTTAGCCTTGAAGTTTCGCCGTCCGTGCGCGCCTTCCGCATAGTCTGCGCCGAACTGCATAGCGAGGAACTCCCACCGAATTTCCGTTGGTCGCTTGAGGTAGCTCATGCGATACGTCAGCCAGACGTACAGGTCGAGCGCAAGCGGTGACTTCTTGAGCGCGCTGATGGCGCGAAGGTCGATCGGGACAGGCCTATCCACGACCTGGTTGAAGAACTTGTCCGACAGCTTCACCCACGAACGGAACAGCGAGACTTGCCCCGCAGACGTATCGCTCGCGCACCTCGGGCTCCACCACAGATCCCAATCGTCGGCAACGCTGATCCGCGATCCGCGTGATCGGACGCGACCGCCAAGATCGTCGTGGGTTTCGTAGGCGACGACGGACGATCCGAACAAGCGGTCGGCTTGCTCCTTTAGGCGCGGAATCGTGCCCCAACGGCCGCCAGTAGGAAGCAAGCCGAGCTTGCCCATGAACGCCGACAAGCTCTCGCCGAGGTAGAGAGTAGGCGATTGGGTGAGGAACGCCTCGGTGGTTAGCCATGCTAGTAGAAGGCGCGGATAGCTCCCGTAGGGCAAGCCAATTTCGGATACGGCCGTCATGGCTACGGTTAGGTTCCCGTTCCGACGCACATATTCGTTCGTGTCCGGCTTACTGTGCGGCATGGTCGCCTGCACCAGCACTCTGGCCATGTACCCAAGGGCGCCGGCCTCTCTGGCGCTCTCAGCCTCAATGGCGAAGCACTCCGCGATGAATTTGTCGCGATTCGCCCGGATTCGTCGCTCACGGGCGTTGCAGCGCTCGGGCGGTGCTTCCTCGCCCTGCAAGGACGATGCGCCAGGCGCTTCCGCCAGCAATCGCGGGACAGCCGACATGGAGGCGAGGCCGAAGCGTCAGTCGATGCCGAGCAAGAGGTTGGCCACGTCCGGGGTGCGAAAGTAGATCCTGCGGCCGATCCGGACCTTGGCTGCGTTGAGGCGTTCGGCGTAGGGATTCGCCTCCCGGAGTGCCATGCGGATACCGTCCGTCGAGCGATCCAGCATCTGCGCCAGTTGCGCGAGGGTCAGCAGCGGTCCGTACTTCTCGAACATTGATGATGCGAGCGAAGATTGGGCTATATTCACCGACGTATCCGCCAACAATTGGTTGGCATGTACGCTAGTCGGCCGCCGCCGGAGTGTCCTGAGCGAATGTCCGAAAATACTGAAACGATGGTTGTGGACGCGGTGCCCTTCGATATCGAATGGCCCGAGTTTTCGGATACCTGCGATCGACGAATCTCGGAAGCCGTGTACACGTTCCTTGCCCTGCTCAGGGCGAGCGAAGCAGTCGCGGATGTCGAGTTAGTGGCGAGCAGTTGGAAGCCGCGCGCAAAGGACGCAGGCCAAGACCGCGCCCTGTGGGCGGAGCAAAGTCGCTCCTTGATGTCGGCCTACGTCAATCCTGCTCGCGAGAATTTGTTCGACCTTGAGTTGCGTGATCGCTACTCGGCGGGCTTGGCTCACAGCCTGTTGGATGAAGTACAACAGTACCTGCGACAGCCAGAGTGCGCTCGGGACCTGCCGCGCTGCATGACCGGAGTCGAACTCATCGAGTATTACCTACAGCCTGTCTTTGATTCGCTGCAAGATGTGATCGCACCTGACGACTGGTCCAGGCTGCTAGAAGACCAGCATGGCGGCGCAGTTCTTCTGGATCGTTTGGCCGTAATGACGCTTCGCCAATGGTTCGAGATGGATGGCGGCCGGGAGCTTGAGCGACTCCTTCAGTATCTGGTATTGGGCGAATACGAGATCGAGGAATATCAAAGCGGAAACTATCGTAACTTGTTCGAAAGTGCCGAAGATCGATTAGATCTGGAAACGAACAAAGAGCACATATGCTGGAACGATGCCGGCGTTGACGCCTTACTTTCTGTGATTCCCGTTGTCCGAAGGCGTTGCCTCAAGGTTGAGCGGATACCTAGCCAGAGAGAGCCCAAAGGATTCCGGTACTTCTGCGAACTTTGCGATGAGAAGACCGAGCGGATCGCCAATGAGTGCGACCCGTCGAAGTCGGGCATGGGGAATGTCAGATACTGCGCAAAGCACGTAAGCGGAAGGCGAGGCAGTCGATACAAGGTGGATCTTCTCCAAAAAGAAGATTTTGACCGACTCTACATCTTGGTCTTGCAGGAAGCACGAAGAGATGAAAAATATAGGCGCCGAATATCCAAAATATCTGGAAACTTGTTGACACTGGCGTTCGGGCACACGGAGTGCTGTGAGTGCCGGCTCTGCGTTGATCGGGCCACGCTTCCATGTGCGTGGGGGGTGTTCTTGAATTTTAGATCAAGGAGCTCTCACTTCTGGATGAGCCCTCAAGGAAGCAGGGAGCATATGAGCGCCGCTGATCTATCTAATGACGATTTCCATAGCTTGATGGCTTTTCATGCCAACGCGAGGAAAATGGCTTATCAGCTTGCTCAAAGCGATCTGCATTCTCTATCTTCCGAGCTTGACGAAGAGTTAAAGAGGCGTGGTGACTTTGCGGCTGCTCTGGACACGTTCCCGTCCATGAATAAGAAACTGCTCGGCCGACACAACACTATCTCGATCGTCAGGCTGCTGCGCGAGGGATATACGAAATCCGAAGTGGCTGAAAAGGTCAATCTGTCTCCAAGTGCGATTACACAACGGGTGGAGAAACTGGAGGGCTGTTTCGACTATGCACCTGAGCGTGACCCACAGCTTAGGGCGTGGCCAATGTGCCTAGGCTGCATCGACGGCCCGCACATCGCGAAATTCCGCATCCCTTCTCTGGACTTCGAGTGGCGTCACTCGGAAGACGAATACCGACACCTCGCTCCCTATCGCCGCGCGGTCTCGAATAGTCAACGTCGCATGGGAATGTCATCGAGTTTTCCGACCAAATCCTCAGCACGCAGATGAGTGTATCGGCGCAGCATCTGCATCGACTTGTGCCCGCTGATCGCTGCGACTTCTTGATCGCTTAGGCCACCTTCGACCAAGCGGCTCACCGCCTCGTGACGCAGGTCGTGGAAATGCAGGTCGGTTAGGCCGAGCTCTTTCTTGATGCCATTCCACACCTTCTTGAAATGATACGGCCGCCGCTGGCCGTCACGCCCAGGTTCGCCGAAGAACACCAGGTCGCAATCCGTAGGGCGGAGCGGGTATGCCACTGCTGCCTGAAAGGCCTGCGTTGCGGCGCGAGTCAGGGGGACGGTTCGCGAGGAATCATTCTTGGTGTCCGAGAGCCGGACGATGCGGCGCTTGATGTCGACCTGGCGAAGCCGGAGGCCGAGGATTTCGCCGGAGCGCATGCCCGTCTCCATCGCGATTCGGGCAATCCAACCGAGCATCGGGTTCGAGTGGGCATCTACCGCGGCGAACAGCGCTCTTTCTTCGGTCGCACTGAGGCGTCGGTCTCGCCCCTCGGCGGGTTTGGGCTTTCGCACTTGCGCGACCGGATTCAGCGCCAGTCCCAAGCGCCATTCGCGAATCGCAGTGGTGAATAGGTGGCCGAGCAGCGCGAGCTCCAGGCGAACCGTCGACGCGGAGAGTAGGAGCGGCGTCTTGGAGCGGCCACGGGGCTGCCGGGCATTCGGGGTCGCTAGCCGCAGGTCGCGATAACGTGCCACCAGGTCGGGCGTGATCGCCGCCAAGGCGTACTTGCCGAAAAACTCGCGCAGGGGCTTAGCCCGTTCAATCTCGGTCTGCTGCGTGGCGGGCTTCTTGGTGGGCGTCACCTCGGAGAGGTAGCGATCCAGCGCTACGGCAAACGTCAGGCGCTCAGACGCGCCGCGCTCGATGTAGATGCCGCGTACCATCTCGTCTTCGGTGCGGCGCGCCCAGTCCTCGGCGTCGCGTTTGGTGCGGAACGTCTTGGCCGTGGTGGGCCATCCCTGCTTGCGGATGACCGCCTTCCAGGTCTCGGACGGCGTTCGTACAATCGTTGCCATGGGGCGCTCCGGTACCGGCACTGTACCGAAACTGTACCTCTGGCCGCGGCGGCGAGTCGAACGCCAATCAGGCGTTTCGTTCTCGCTTCCAGAAAAAACAAAGGCCGGCAATCACTTGCCGGCCTTTGAAGATGGCGCCCGAAGTTGGACTCGAACCAACGACCCCCTGATTAACAGTCAAGTGCTCTAACCGGCTGAGCTATTCGGGCGAGCCGCACATTGTCTTTTCGAGGCGGCTTCGCGTCAAGCCTTGGCGCGGTTCCGGCAGCGATCGCCGCGACCGGAACTCGCCGCCGGCCGCGGGGCCGCCGCGCCGGGTCAGCCGGCCGCCGCCAGGCACTGCGCGATGTGCGCGGGACTGGCGGTGCCATAGCGGACGCGGCCGCTTGCGCTGATCACGAGCGTGCGCGCACTGGCTGCGCCGCCTGACCGGTCACAGATGGTCAGGGTGGCGTTGCTGCCGCCGGCACTGCCGTCGGGCTGGTAGTTGATACGGCTGCGGGCGCTGCTGCCCACCACCGCGGTGCCCTCGGGCAGCGCCTGCTGCAGCGTGAGCACGGTGTCGCCGGAGCCCAGCTCGCGGTCATGGTCGGCGTCGACGAAGGCAACCCAGCCGTGCTGCCACTGCTCGCCGTCGTCGCAGACCTGCTGGTTGGCGCTCGGGCACAGCACCACGTGGCGGCCTTGCGATACCGCGCTGATGCGCGCGGTATTGAACGCGCCGGCCAGGGTCAGGCGCGCCGTGGTGCTGCGTGTGTTGCCGACCAGGCTGCCGAACGACGGCAGTGCGACCCCGGCGAGGATCGCGGCGAGCGCGAGCACGCATATGAGTTCGACCAGGGTGAATCCACGCGGGGGCTGGCGCTGGCACATGGCTGCTGCATCCTGCAGGGGTGGGGTGCCCATGCTGCGTGTAGCGGGTGCCGCGCGACGATGGCGGCGGGCCGTGCCGGCCTGTAGGAAAAGGCCCTGCCGCCGCGCGCGATTCCACTGGTTGGATTGGCCGGCGCCACCCATACTTGTCGTGCATGCACCCGGACGACTCCCGCGAACGCTTCCAGCTCGTCGCGCCCTATCGACCGGCCGGTGACCAGCCGGCCGCGATCGATGCCCTCGTGCGCGGATTCGACGCGGGCGTGGCACAGCAGACGCTGCTGGGCGTGACCGGCTCGGGCAAGACCTACACGATCGCCAACGTGGTCGAGCGCGTGCAGAAGCCGACCATCGTGATGGCGCCCAACAAGACGCTCGCGGCGCAGTTGTATGGCGAGTTCAAGGAGTTCTTCCCGCACAACGCGGTCGAGTACTTCGTGAGCTACTACGACTACTACCAGCCCGAGGCCTACGTGCCTGCGAGCGACACCTACATCGAGAAGGATTCCTCGATCAACGACCACATCGAGCAGATGCGGTTGGCTGCGACCAAGGCGCTGCTGTCGCGTCGCGATGCGCTGATCGTCGCCTCGGTGTCGGCCATCTACGGTCTGGGCGATCCCGAGGATTACCTGCAGATGCGGCTCATCCTCGCGCGCGGCGAGCGCATCGACCAGCGCCAGCTGCTGCGCCACCTCACCGAACTGCAGTACGTGCGCAACGAGGTGGACCTGCGTCGCGGCAGCTACCGCGTGCGCGGCGAGGTGATCGACGTGTTTCCGGCCGAATCCGAGACCGAGGCGCTGCGGATCGAACTGTTCGATGGCGAGATCGACAACCTCTCGCTGTTCGATCCGCTTACCGGCGCGCTGCTGCGGCGCGTGCCGCGCCATGTGGTCTATCCCAAGACCCATTACGCCACCACGCGCCAGGCCACGCTCAACGCGATCGAGACGATCAAGGCCGAGCTCAAGGACCGTCTCGACGAGCTGTACCGCGCCAACAGGCTGGTCGAGGCGCAGCGGCTGGAGCAGCGTACGCGCTTCGATCTGGAGATGATGGCCGAGGTGGGCTACTGCAGCGGCATCGAGAACTACTCGCGCCACCTCACGCGGCGCCAGCCCGGGGAGCCACCGCCGACGCTGTTCGACTACCTGCCGGCGGACGCGTTGCTGGTGATCGACGAATCGCACGTGACGATCCCGCAGATCGGCGCGATGTACAAGGGTGATCGCTCGCGCAAGGAGACGCTGGTGGAGTTCGGATTCCGGCTGCCTTCCGCGCTCGACAACCGCCCGCTCAAGTTCCCGGAGTGGGAGCAGCGCGTGCCGCGCGCGATCTGCGTGTCGGCCACGCCCGGGCCGTACGAACTGGACAGGTCGCGCGGCAACATCGTCGAACTGGTGGTGCGGCCGACCGGCCTGGTCGATCCGCAGGTGGAGGTGCGCCCCGCGCGCACCCAGGTCGACGATCTGCTCGGCGAGGCCAATGCGCGCATCGCACAGGGCGACCGCGTGCTCGTCACCACGCTCACCAAGCGCATGGCCGAGAACCTCACCGAATATCTCGACGAGCACGGCGTGCGCGTGCGCTACCTGCACTCGGACATCGACACCGTCGAGCGGGTCGAGATCATCCGCGACCTGCGACTGGGCAAGTTCGACGTGCTGGTGGGCATCAACCTGCTGCGCGAGGGGCTGGACATGCCCGAGGTGTCGCTGGTGGCGGTGCTCGACGCCGACAAGGAAGGTTTCCTGCGTTCCACCGGGTCGTTGATCCAGACCATTGGTCGTGCCGCGCGCAACCTGCGCGGCACCGCGATCCTGTACGCCGACAGCGTGACGCGCTCGATGCGCGCCGCGATCGACGAGACCGCGCGCCGGCGCGCGCGCCAGCTCGAGTTCAACCGCGCCCATGGCATCACGCCGCGCTCGGTCGAGCGCCGCATCACCGACATCATGGAAGGCGCGCGCAGCGATGCGGATGCGCCGCGTCGCGGTACCCGCGCCGCGCCGCGCAAGGTGGCCGAGCCCGCCGCCGACTACGAAGTGCTCACGCCCGTGCAACTGGCCGCGAAGCTGCGCGAACTGGAGGCGCGCATGTACCAGCATGCGCGCGATCTGGAGTTCGAGGAGGCCGCGCGACTGCGCGACCGCATCCACGCGCTGCGCGAACAGGAGCTGCGCAGCTGACGTCGGCACGGCCTGCCCGGCCCTGCGCCGGTTGTCCGCGACCGGGTGCTGTGCTACCTTGCGCGACCCTCGCCGGGCCACCGGATCCGGCGTTGTGGGCGCGTAGCTCAGCGGTAGAGCACTACCTTGACATGGTAGGGGTCACAGGTTCGATCCCTGTCGCGCCCACCAGCCCATTGGCACCCGCGCGGCCAGTGGCAATGCCTGCGGCGACCGGTGCCGCTCGATGGCGGGAGTTGTAGTTCGAAAGAACACAATCACGATGACGCGAACCTGGACCAGCCCGAACTGAACGCGCACAAGGTTTGACCGCTGTCGAAAGGGCGCCTTGGCGCCCTTTTTGTTTGCCCGAGTATCACGCCATGATCAACATCACGCTTCCCGACGGCAGCCAGCGCCAGTTCGAGCAGCCGCCCACGATCGCCGCCATCGCCGCCTCGATCGGTGCGGGCCTGGCCAAGGCCGCACTGGCTGGCAAGATCGACGGCCAACTGGTCGACACCAGCCGCATCGTCGACCACGACGCGCGCGTGGAAATCGTCACCGACAAGTCGCCCGAGGCGCTCGAGGTGATCCGCCATTCGACCGCCCACCTGCTGGCGCAGGCGGTGCAGCGCCTGTTTCCCGGAACACAGGTGACGATCGGGCCGGTGATCGAGGATGGCTTCTTCTACGACTTCGCGCCCAAGGGCGAGCCGTTCAAGCCCGAGGATCTGCCGGCCATCGAGGCAGAGATGCAGCGGATCGCCAAGGAGGCGCTGCCGTTGTCGCGCAGTGTCAAGTCGCGTGACGAGGCGGTGGCCTTCTTCCGTGGCCTGGGCGAGGACTACAAGGCCGAAATCATCCAGTCGATCCCGGCCAACGAGGAGCTGTCGCTGTACAGCCAGGGCGAATTCACCGACCTGTGCCGTGGCCCGCACGTGCCCGACACCGGGCGGCTCAAGTCGTTCAAGCTCATGAAGACGGCCGGTGCGTACTGGCGCGGCGATTCCAACAACGCGATGCTCAGCCGCATCTACGGCACTGCCTGGCTCAATGACAAGGATCTCAAGGCCTACCTCACGCGCATCGAGGAGGCCGAGAAGCGCGACCATCGCAAGCTCGGGCGGCAGCTGGACCTGTTCCACATGCAGGAAGAGGCGCCCGGCATGGCGTTCTGGCATCCGAAGGGCTGGGCGCTGTGGCAGCAGGTGGAGCAGTACATGCGCCGCGTGTACATCGCCTCGGGCTATGCCGAGGTGCGCTGCCCGGCGATCCTGGACGTGTCGCTGTGGAAGAAGTCCGGCCACTGGGACAACTACAAGGACAACATGTTCTTCACCGAGTCGGAGAAGCGTACCTACGCGGTGAAGCCGATGAACTGTCCCGGCCACGTGCAGATCTTCAAGTCCGACCTGCGCAGCTACCGCGACCTGCCGATCCGCATCGGCGAGTTTGGCGGCTGCACGCGCAACGAACCCTCGGGTGCGCTGCACGGGTTGCTGCGCGTGCGCAGCTTCACCCAGGATGACGGCCACATCTTCTGCACCGAGGACCAGATCGAATCCGAGGTGGTCGCGTTCCACCAGCAAGCGCTCAAGGTGTATGCGGATTTCGGCTTCCACGACGTCGAGCTCATGCTCGCGCTGCGGCCCACGCCGCGGCTGGGCGATGACGCGATCTGGGACAAGGCCGAGGATGCGCTGCGCGCGGCACTGCGCAAGGCCGGAGCGCAGTGGACCGAGTTGCCGGGCGAGGGCGCCTTCTACGGTCCCAAGATCGAGTACCACCTGCGCGATGCGATCGGCCGCGACTGGCAGCTGGGCACGATGCAGGTGGATTTCTCGATGCCGGGCCGGCTCGGCGCCGAATACGTGGGCGAGGACTCGGCGCGGCACGTGCCGGTCATGCTGCACCGGGCCATCGTGGGTTCGATGGAGCGCTTCCTGGGCATCCTCATCGAGCACCATTCTGGTGCATTTCCGGCCTGGCTCGCGCCGGTCCAGGCGGTGCTCATGAACATCACCGACGCGCAGGCCGGCTTTGCCGCCGAGACCGCGCAAGCCCTTGTCGCGCAAGGCTTCCGGGTCGAGGCGGATTTGCGCAACGAAAAGATCGGCTATAAAATCCGCGAACACACGCTGGCCAAGGTGCCGTATCTGCTGGTCGTTGGCGACCGCGAGAGGGATGCGGGAGCCGTCGCCGTGCGCACGCGCGCAGGCGAAGACTTGGGATCGATGCCGATCGCCGACTTCGTGCAGCGTCTGGAGTCCGAAACGCGCCTGGGCTAAGGCCAGCGCGCTCGGGTGCGTTTTCCTTTTGGAGGGTTGACCTATCGCCATCGAAAGCAAGCCGAATCGCCGCAACCACGAGATCCGGGTGCCGCGCGTTCGAGTCATTGGCCCGGAAGGTGAGCAGGTCGGCATCCTCAGCCGCGACGAGGCATTGTCGATGGCGCAGGACGCGGGACTCGACCTCGTCGAAATCCAGCCCAACGGCGATCCGCCGGTGTGCCGCATCATGGATTTCGGCAAGTTCAAGTTCGAGGCGCAGAAGAAGGCGCACGCGGCCAAGAAGAAGCAGAAGCAGGTCGAGATCAAGGAACTCAAGTTTCGCCCGGTCACCGACGTGGGCGACTACCAGATCAAGATGCGCAACCTGCGCCGCTTCCTCGAAGACGGCGACAAGGTCAAGATCACGATCCGCTTCCGCGGTCGCGAGATGTCGCACCAGGAACTGGGTCGGGCGATGGTCGACAAGATCACCGCCGAAATCGCCGAGGAAGCGGTGATCGAACAGTTTCCACGCATGGAAGGGCGCCTCATGGTCATGATGATCGCGCCCAAGAAGAAGCAGTAGTCAGGAGCCGACCCGCGCTCGCGGGTCACACAAGCCGGCATGAGCAGGACGGAAAGCGTGGCCCAGCCACCGCTCGCGCCAGTCACGAAAACACAGGAAGGACATGTCATGCCCAAGATGAAAACCAACCGGGCCGCCGCCAAGCGGTTCCGCAAGACCGCCTCCGGCAAGTTCAAGTGCGGTCACGCCTTCAAGAGCCACATCCTCACCAAGAAGGCGACCAAGCGCAAACGCGGTTTGCGTGCCACCAACCACGTGCGCAAGGAAGACGCCGGTCGCGTCGCCCGCATGTTGCCGTACGTGTAAGGAGAACCAGTCATGGCACGAGTCAAGCGCGGCGTCATCGCCCACCGTCGTCACAAGAAGATCCTCGGCAAGGCCAAGGGTTACTACAACGCGCGCCGCAAGGTATTCCGCGTCGCCAAGCAAGCCGTCACCAAGGCGCACCAGTACGCCTACATCGGCCGCAAGCAGAAGAAGCGCAACTTCCGCAGCCTGTGGATCGTGCGCATCAATGCCGGCGCGCGCCAGTTCGGCCTGTCCTACAGCCGTTTCATCAACGGCCTGCTCAAGGCCGGCATCACGCTCGACCGCAAGGTGCTCGCCGACATCGCGGTGCACGACATC
The DNA here is from genome assembly GCA_014338185.1 of Lysobacterales bacterium. Lineage (GTDB taxonomy): Bacteria > Pseudomonadota > Gammaproteobacteria > Xanthomonadales > Rhodanobacteraceae > Dokdonella_A. The sequence continues at coordinate 23,916 of QUBV01000014.1, forward strand.
GCCGCGTTCGGTGCGCTGGCCGACAAGGCCAAGGCGGCGCTCGGCGGCAAGGCCGCTTCCTGAGCGACCTCGGTGGCGCGGCGCCTGGCGGCGTCGCGCTCCGCGCAAAAAGGGAAGGGCGGGCGTCCTTCCCTTTTTTGTTGGTGCAGCGGCCTGGCCGGTCGGGCGGGCGCAACGGGAACAGGGCATGAGCGACATCGAACAACTCGTCACCGCAGCGCTGGGCGACATCGCCGCGGCCGGCAGCAGCGGCGCGCTGGAAGAACTGCGCGTGGCCGTGCTGGGCAAGTCCGGCACGCTCACCGCGCAGCTCAAGCAACTGGGCGCGCTCGACCCCGAACAGCGCAGGCAGCGTGGCGCCGAGGTCAATGCGGCCAAGGAGCGCGTCAGCGCCGCGCTCGCGGCGCGCAAGGATGAGCTGGCGCGGGCCGAGACCCAGGCGCGGCTGGTGGCCGAGCGTGTCGACGTGACCTTGCCGGGACGCCACGCCACGCGCGGCGGCCTGCACCCGCTCACGCGCACGCTCGACCGCATCAGCGCGATCTTCGCGCGGCTCGGCTACGACGTGGCCGATGGTCCCGAGATCGAGGACGACTGGCACAACTTCGAGGCGCTGAACTTTCCGCCCGACCATCCCGCGCGCACCATGCACGACACCTTCTGGTTCGGCGACGGGCGGTTGTTGCGCACGCACACCTCGCCGGTGCAGATCCGCGCGGCCAAGGGCCGCACGCCGCCGATCCGCATCATTGCACCGGGCAAGGTCTACCGCAGCGACTCGGACCAGACCCATTCGCCGATGTTCCATCAGGTCGAGGGCTTGCTGATCGACGAGACCTCGACCATGGCCGATCTCAAGGGCACGCTGCGCGAGTTCCTGCGCGCGTTCTTCGATCGGGATTTCCAGATGCGCTTCAAGCCCACCTTCTTCCCGTTCGTCGAGCCGGGCGCCGACGTGATCATCCGCTGGGACCTGCCCGACGGGGGGTCGCGCTGGCTGGAAGTGCTCGGCTGCGGCATGGTGCATCCGAACGTGCTGCGCAATTGCGGCATCGATCCGGAGCGCTACAGCGGCTTCGCCTTCGGCATGGGCGTGGAGCGGCTGGCGATGTTGCGCTACGGCGTCTCCGACCTGCGCGCGTTCTTCGACAACGACGTGCGCTTCCTGCGGCAGTTTGCATAGACCATGAAGATCTCCGAGAACTGGCTGCGCGCACGCGTGGCTCTGGACGTGGACCAGTCGCTGCTGCTGGAGCGGCTGGACATGATCGGCCACGAGGTCGAGGGCGTCGAAGCCGTCGGTCACGGCCTGGCCGGTGTGGTGGTGGCGCAGATCGTGGGCTGCGTGCCGCACCCGCAGGCCGATCGACTGCAGGTGTGCGAGGTCGATGCCGGCGGTGCGCGCCTGCAGGTCGTGTGTGGCGCGCCCAATGCGCGCGCGGGTCTCAAGGCGCCGCTGGCGACGATCGGCACGCGCCTGGGCGAGGTCACGATCAAGGCGGCCAAGCTGCGTGGCGTGGAGTCTGCAGGCATGTTGTGCTCGGCCCGGGAACTGGGCATCGACGCGGATGCGGGCGGCCTGTTCGAACTGCCCGTCGATGCGCCAGTGGGCATGCCGCTGGCCCAGTACCTGGGCCTGCCCGATACGAGCATCGACCTGGGCCTGACGCCCAACCGTGCCGATTGCCTGTCGCTGGAAGGCCTTGCGATCGACGTGGCAGCCGCCTTCGCGCTGCCGCTGGCGCCGCTTGCGATCACGCCCGCCGCGGTGACCGGCACGCGCACGATCGAGGTCGCGCTGCAGGCGCCGGCCGATTGCCCGCGCTACTGCGGGCGCTACATCGAAGGTATCGACCTGCAGGCGCAGACGCCAGCGTGGCTGCTGGCGCGGCTGCGGCGTGCGGGCCTGCGACCGATCAGCCTGCTGGTGGACGTGACCAACTATGTGATGCTCGAACTGGGCCAGCCGCTGCATGCGTTCGATGCCGACACGCTGCACGGCCCGCTCGGCGTGCGCCGCGCGCGCGCAGGCGAGATGCTCAAGCTGCTCGACGAGCGCGAGGTGCGGCTCGACGAGGATTTCCTGCTCATCACCGACGCCGACCGCGCGGTCGCGCTGGCCGGACTCATGGGCGGACATGCCACGCGCGTCACCGCCACGACCCGCAGCGTGTTCCTCGAAGCAGCGCACTTCGCACCGGCGGCGCTGGCCGGGCGTGCGCGTCGGCTCGGCATGCACACCGACGCGGCCCATCGCTTCGAGCGCGGCGTCGATCCCGAACTGCCGCGCCGCGCGCTCGAGCGCGCCACCGAACTCATCGTCGCCAGCGCCGGCGGCAGCGTCGGCCCGATCGTCGAGGCGGTGAGCACGCCGGACCTGCCGCGGCGCGGCGCGGTGCCGCTGCGCCGGACGCGCATCGAGCGCGTGCTCGGCATCGCGGTGCCCGATGCCGAGGTCGAGCGCATCTTCGCCGCCCTCGACATGCGCATCCAGCGCAGGGCCGATGGCTGGCAGGTCACGCCGCCGAGCCGGCGTTTCGACATCGCGATCGAGGAAGACCTGATCGAGGAAGTTGCGCGCATCCATGGCTACGAGCGCATCCCTGATCGCGCACCGGGCGGGGCGCTGGCCACGCCGGCGCTGCGCGAGGACCAGGTTGGACTGGCCGCGCTGCGTGACGCATTGGTCGCGCGCGACTACTTCGAGGCGATCACCTACGCCTTCCTCGCGCCCGAGTTGCTCGCGCACTGGCGGCTCGACCAGGGCGCGCTGGCGCTGGCCAATCCGTTGTCGGCCGACCTGGCCGTGATGCGGCCGAGCCTGCTGCCGGGGCTGGTGGCCGCGCTCGAGCGCAATCGCCGCCGCCAGCAGCAGCGCGTGCGCCTGTTCGAGAGCGGCAACGTGTTCGCGGCCGACGGCAGCGAGACGCTGCGCATCGCCGGCGTCGCCTGTGGCGCCGCGCTGGCCGAGCAATGGGGCAGCGCGCGGCGCGAGCTCGATTTGTTCGACCTCAAGGGTGATGTGCAGGCGCTGCTGGCGCTCACCAACGAGGTCGATGCGTTCACCTTCGTCGCCGGTTCGCAGGCCTGGGCCCATCCGGGCCAGTGCGCGCGCATCGAGCGCGCGGGCCGGCCGATCGGCCACGTTGCTGCACTGCACCCGGAGCTGGGCCGCGCACTCGGGCTGGAGCAGCCCGTGTTCGCGTTCGAGCTGGACCTGGCGCCCGCGACCCTGCGTGCGGTGCCGCGCGCGCAGGCGTTGTCGCGCTTCCCCTCGGTGCGCCGCGACCTGTCGATCGAGCTGCCGGCCGAGGTGCCGTATGCGGCCGTGGAACGTGCAATCCGTGATGCAGTTGGCGAAACGCTCGCGGATGTCGTACTGTTCGACCGCTACATGGGGGAAAAGCTCGCCGACGGCACCAAGAGTCTCGCCATCGGCTTGATTTTGCAGGACCATTCCCGCACGCTTGTCGACGAGGACGCAGACCGCTGCACGGGCCTCGCGGTTGCCGCACTCGAGTCGGCGTGTCGGGCAAAGTTGCGAGGGTAGTGATGGCGCTTACGAAGGCTGAAATGGCCGAACGCTTGTTCACCGACGTCGGTTTGAACAAGCGCGAAGCCAAGGAATTCGTCGACGCTTTCTTCGACGTGTTGCGAGATGCGCTTGAGCAAGGGGAGCAGGTGAAGCTGTCGGGTTTCGGCAACTTCGACCTGCGTCAGAAGAATCAGCGTCCGGGACGCAACCCCAAAACCGGTGTCGAGATCCCGATCTCCGCACGCCGGGTGGTGACGTTCCGTCCGGGACAGAAACTGAAGGTCCGGGTCGAGGCATATGCTGGATCAGGGCAGCAATAGCGAACTGCCGGTCATCCCGGCCAAACGCTATTTCACCATCGGTGAGGTCAGCGAGCTGTGCGCGGTCAAGCCGCACGTGCTGCGCTACTGGGAGCAGGAGTTTCCCAACCTCAAGCCGGTGAAGCGGCGTGGCAACCGGCGTTACTACCAGCGCCACGACGTGCTGATGATCCGCCAGATCCGCTCGCTGCTGTACGAGCAGGGCTTCACCATCACCGGCGCGCGCCAGCGCCTGGAAGGCACGCAGGCGCGCATGGAATCGAGCATGTCGGCGCAGATCGTGCGCCAGGTGCGGTTGGAGCTGGAAGAAGTGCTGCAACTGCTGCGGCGCTGACCATCACACATCCGTGGGTACAGGGTCGGCAAACGGTGCCGACCTGCTACAATCCGCGTCGATCGCAACCCGTGTCGGGGTATAGCGCAGCCTGGTAGCGCACTTGTCTGGGGGACAAGTGGTCGTCGGTTCAAATCCGGCTACCCCGACCATTTTTTTCTGGCGCGGATCGATCCCCGCTTGCGCGTGGGGTGCCCGGGCGATCGCCCATCCGGGCGTGCCCGGCCTGCCTCCCCGCTGGCCCGTCACGGCCGCGGTCCCGCCAGCTGCATGTCCCAGTCTGCCCTCGTCGCGTTCCCGTCCCGGGACGGAGCCAGCCCATGACCGACCGCCGCACGCTGTACCCGGAAATCGAGCCCTACGACAGCGGCCAGCTGCAGGTGTCGCCTCTGCACCGCCTGTACTACGAGCAGTGTGGCAATCCGGCCGGCAAGCCGGTGGTGTTCCTGCACGGCGGCCCCGGTGCGGGCTGCAACCCCAAGTGCCGGCGCTTCTTCGATCCGGCCCGTTACCGCATCGTGCTGTTCGACCAGCGCGGCTGCGGTCGTTCCACCCCGCACGCCGAGCTCACCGACAACACCACCTGGCACCTGGTGCAGGACATCGAGTTGCTGCGCAGCCACCTGGGCATCGAGCGCTGGCAGGTGTTCGGCGGTTCGTGGGGATCGACGCTCGCGCTCGCCTACGCGCAGGCGCATGCCGAGCGCGTGAGCGAGCTGGTGCTGCGCGGCATCTTCATGCTGCGGCGCTGGGAGCTGGAGTGGTTCTACCAGCGCGGCTGCGACGCACTGTTCCCGGATGCCTGGGAGGAGTACCTGCGGCCGATCCCGCCGGCCGAGCGCGGCGACCTCATGAGTGCCTACCATCGCCGCCTCACCGGCAGCGACCCGCAGCTGCGCTTGGCGGCCGCGCGCGCGTGGGCAACCTGGGAGGGAGCCACCAGCTTCCTGCTGCAGGACGGCGCCCACATCGCGGCCAGCGGCGAGGACGAGTTCGCACTCGCATTCGCGCGCATCGAGAACCACTACTTCGTCCATGGCGGCTTCTTCGACGATGACGGCCAGTTGCTGCGCGAGGTGGCGCGCATCCGCGACATCCCGGCGGTGATCGTGCAGGGTCGCTACGACGTGGTGTGCCCGCTGCGCAGCGCCTGGGACCTGCACCGCGCCTGGCCCGAAGCCGACTTGCGCATCGTGGCCGACGCGGGTCATTCCGCGTTCGAGCCTGGCATCACCCACGAACTCATCGGGGCGACCCAGCGCTTCGCCTGAGGTCGCCACGTGCCGGCTTCGCGTCCGACCCCGTGGGGTCGGACTGCGAGCCTGGATGCCACATCGGGTCAGTGTGCGGGTGCGGTCGCGGTATGGTCGCCGCGCAGGCAGGTGCTCATGAAGGTCCTGCGGTCGGCACCCTTGAGGTTCTTGCTGCTGGCCTGCGCGTTGCAGGAAGTCATTTTCTCCTGCTGGGTCTGTGTGGCCGGCGCGGCCACCGCCTCGCCCTTGAGGCAGGCACTCATGAATGACTTGCGCTGCGCGCCGGTCATGTCCGCCGCCTGCTGGTTGCAGTCCGCCATGCGCTGCTGCTGCGGCGTGAGTGCCTTGGCCGCATCCTTGGCGGTGGCCGTGGTCGCGCCCAGTGCCAGTGCGAGCGCCAGCGCAAACATCGAGGTGTGGGACAACATCGCAACATCCCTCCGCTGTGGGTCGGCCGTCGTCGGCTGACGGCGGCGGCGCGCAGTCTACGCCGCAGCCGCGACGCAAGTCGCGGCCGACACCGAAGTTGACGTGGGTGTTGTGGTCGATTCAGGCGCGGCGTGCCCGCCGCGCCGATGCAGATGGCGTCAGGCCGCCTCGGCCTGCTGCTTGCGCGGGCCTTCGGTGAGCGCGCGCCGCACGCCTTCGACCACGAGGTCGACCTCGGCCGAGGTCACGGCGAAATGCGGGGTGAAGCGCAGCGAGTTGGCACCGCCGTGGATCACGCCGAAGCCGTGCTCGCGCAGCCACTCCTCGGTGCTGCCGGCGCCGTAGCACTTGAAGTTGGCGGCCAGCTCGCACGAGAACAGCAAGCCGGTGCCCTGCACCTTGGTGATGTAGGCGGGCAGCTCGGCCTTGAGCGCCTCGAGCTTGCGCACGAACTCGGCGCCGCGCTGGCGGATGTTGTCGCGCAGTTCGGGCGTGAGCGACTTGAGCACGCTCAGCGCCACGTCCAGCGCACGCGGATTGGTGGTCATGGTGTTGCCGTAGATGCCCTTGCGGTACAGCGCGGCGGCGTGCTCGCCCACCGCGAGCACCGACAACGGATACTGGCCCGCGTTGAGCGCCTTGGAGTAGGTTTCCATGTCCGGCGGCGGCAGCTGCTCGAAGCCGGGGTAGTCGACGATCGACAGCACGCCGTGGGCGCGCAGGCCGGCCTGGATCGAGTCGATCAGCAGCAGGCTGCCGTGCGCGCGCGTGAGTTCGCGCGCGGCGGCGTAGAACTCGGGCGTGACGCCGCGGCCCGGATCGCCTTCGCCCATGACCGGCTCGATGAACATCGCCTCGATGAACCAGCCGTTGCGGTCGGCATCGGCGAACGCCTGGCGCAGCTGGGCGAGGTTGTAGGGCTCGATCGTGATGACGCTGTGCTCGTCGCGGTAGCTCGCCAGCTCCTTCTGGTAGACCTTGCGCGAGGAATCCGAATACAGCGCCGGCCGCTCGGTGCGGCCATGGAACGCGCCCTTGACCGCGAGGCGCTTGATCGTGCGGCCGGCATGGCGCGCACCCGGGTCGGTCATGAGCTTGGCGTTGACGTCGATGATGCGCGCGGCGAGCGTGACCGACTCCGAACCCGAGTTCAGGCACATGAAATGGCTGTAGGGGCAGCCACCGCGGCTGTGGCCGATTTCCTTCTTCATGGCCGCGCCAAAGCGCAGTTGCGACAGGTTCGGCGTCATCACGTTGGCCATCACCTGCGGGCGCGACAGCACCTTGAGAATGTCCTTGGGCGCATGGCCGAGGCCAAGCATGCCGTAGCCGCCCGCGTCGTAGACCACCGCGCCCTTGACCGTGACCAGCCACGGGCCGTGTGCCGCCAGCGCGACATACGGATTGACGCCGTCGCTCGGGTAGAAGTTGATGAAGTCCGCTTGCACCTGCGCGATCTGGCTGGCCTCGTCCAGGTGCAGGAAGTCGGACATGCAGGAGCGCAGCGCAAGATGCGCGGCATAGGCCTCGTCGATCGCCTCGCCCAGCGCCGGGTCGGTGGCCAGGAAGCGCTCGATCAGCGCGTCGGGCAGGCCGACCGTGCGCACCGCGCCCTCGGCAAAGGTCCTCATCTCGACCAGTTTTTCCAGCATTGCGTTCATCTGGGCATCTCCTCAAAAACACGCGCGTGCCCGCCCCGCGACGGGGTGCGAGCACGGCGGCTTAGATATTGATTTGCAAGTAAATACGATGACGCAAAGTGTAGCACGCGCGGCTGCCGGCCGGTACCCCGCGGCGCATGACAGGCGTCACCTGCGATGGCTGACGGGCGTGCCTGCCGGCGCGGCGCCGGCTTGCGCACAGTGGCCCCACCAGCCACAGCGGAGTCCGCGCCCATGCCTGCTTCCCTTGCCCCGGTACTTGCCTACCACGGCGCCACGCGCCGCTATGGCGCCACCACGGCGCTGGACCGGCTCGAGCTGACCGTGCGCCCCGGTGAGTTGTTTGCGCTGCTCGGGCCCAACGGTGCGGGCAAGACCACCGCGCTCGCGCTCGGGCTTGGGTTGGCCGATCCGGATGAAGGCAGCGTGCAGTTGTTCGGCCAGTCGCCACACGCGCTTGCGGCGCGACGCGAAGTCGGGGTCATGCTGCAAAGCGCAGGCCTGCCCGACACGCTCAAGGTCGGCGAGCTGCTGGCGCAAACCCGCGCCGCCTACGCGCGGCCGCTCGCGGTCGCGGACTGTGCGCGCATGGCCGGCATCGAGGCGCTCATGTCGCGTCGCTATGGGCGCCTGTCCGGCGGCGAGCAGCGCCGCGTGCAATTCGCGCTCGCGGTCTGCGGCCGGCCGCGCCTGCTGTTCCTGGACGAGCCGACCGTGGGCCTCGACGTCGAGGCGCGCGGGTTGATGTGGCAGGCGATCCGCGCACTGGTGGCCGACGGCTGTGCGCTGATCCTCACCACCCATTACCTCGAAGAGGCCGAAGCACTGGCCGACCGCGTCGGCGTGCTCGTCCACGGCCGCCTCGTCGCGTGCGGCAGCGTGGCGCAGATCCGCGCGCGGGTGGCGCAGAAACGCATCCGCTGCACCAGCGTGCTCGCGGCCGAGACCATCGCGGCCTGGCCGCAGGTCGGCAGCGCCAGCCGCGACGGACGCTACCTCGAAATCGTCACCGCCGCGGCCGAACCGGTCGTGCGCCAGCTGCTCGCAGCCGACCCCGGCGTCGGCGAACTGGAAGTGCATCGCGCCGGCCTTGCCGAGGCGTTCGTCGAAATCACCCGCGCCGCCGCCTGAACACCCTCACCCGGGAGCCAAATCCATGTCCATCGTCATCGCCGTCCCCGCCGCTGCACCGACCGCGCCCGCGCCACGCCTGTTGCGCTGCTATGCGCTGGAAGCCTGGCATGAATTCCTGCGCCTGCTGCGCACCCCGATGTTCGCGTTGCCGACCCTGCTGTTTCCGGCGATGTTCTACGTGCTGTTCGCCTCGCTCACGAGCGGCTCGGCCGGCGGCCGCATCGACCCGGCCGTGTACATGCTCGCCGGCTACACCGTGTTCGGCGTGATGGCGCCGGGCATGTTCGGCTTTGGCGTGTCGGTCGCGATCGACCGCGACAGCGGCTGGCTGCAGTGGCGGCGCGCCTCGCCGCTGCCGCCGGCGGCGTATCTGGTGGCCAAGCTCGCGATGGCGATCGTGTTTGCCGCGCTCGTGTACCTGACCATGGCGGCGGCGGCCGTGATCGTCGGCGGCGTGCGCATGCCCTGGTCGGACTGGGCTGCGCTCGCGCTGGTCGCCAGCGTCGGCGTGGTGCCGTTCTGCGCGATCGGCCTGTTCATCGGCAGCTGGTGTCGTGGCCAGGCGGCGCCGGCCATCGTCAACCTCATCTACCTGCCGATGGCGTTCCTGTCGGGCCTGTGGCTGCCGCTCATGCTGCTGCCGGCGTTCCTGCGCGAAGCGGCGCCGGTGTGGCCGTCCTACCACCTCGTGCAGCTGGCCTACGCCGCGACCGCACAGCCGTATGCGGGTTCGCTGCTCGGCCACGTCGTGGTGCTGGCCGGTGTCACCGCGCTGTTCCTGCTGCTCGCATGGCGCCGCCTGGCTCGCGCCTGACCCGTCCGCACATCCTGTCCAAGCATCGAGAGTGCATCATGTCCTTCACGAACTTCGCAACCTGGCTGCTGGGCGCTGCGCTGTGGGTGTCCACGGGTACCGCCGTGGCCCGGTCGCACGCCACCCAGCACGAACTCGAAGCCGCGAGCTACCGCGGCGACCTTGCGCTGCTGGAGCAGCGCCATGGCCAGCTGCAGGCCGCCGCGCGTGCCGCTGCGGGCAACGCCCAGGCCGTCTACGACTACGCGCTGTCCGGCTACCTGCTGGCGATGACCAGCACCGATCGCAGCCGCTCCAAGGCCGTGCTCGGCGAAGCCACCGATGCGCTGCAGGCGGTGACAGCCGCGGCCGATGATGTCGAGACGCCGGTATTGCATGCGCTCGTGCTCGGCGCGCGGATCGGCCTGAACCCGCTGCAGGGCATGATGCTCGGGCCGCGTGCAAGCGCGCTGCTGGAGCGTGCCGGCGCGGTTGCCGCCGGCAACCCGCGCCTGCTGCTCGCGCGCGGCATCTTCAGCTGTACCACGCCGCAGGCTTTCGGTGGCGATCCTGCACGTGCCCGCGGCGAACTGGCGGCGGCGCTGGCGGCGTTTGCGCAGTATGCGGCGCAGGGTCCGGTGCAGGCCGACTGGGGCCTGCCGTTGACCCACGCCTGGTCCGGCCTGTGCCTGGCCATGGCCAAGGACAAGGACGGCGCGCGTGAGCAGTACCGGCTCGCCCTTGCCGCGGCGCCCGACTTCGCATGGGTGCGCGACCAGTTGCTGCCCGCGCTCGATCCTGCCACCAAGCCGGCCGAGCCTGCGCCGGCGACGCGCCCGCGGCCAGGGCAGGGTGCCTCGTTCGCGTTGCGCGCGGTGCGGGTGTTCGACGGCGAGCGGGTCCAGCCGCGCGTCAACGTCGTGGTCCGCGATGGTCGAATCGCGGCCGTGGGGCCGGATGTCGTGATCCCGCGCGGCAGCCACGTGGTCGACGGCAACGGCGCGACCTTGCTGCCCGGCCTCATCGATGCCCACGTGCATGCCTGGGGCGATGCACGCCGCGATGCGCTGCGCTTCGGTGTTACCACCGAACTGGACATGTTTGGCGACGTGCACGCGTTGGCCGCCGCCCGCCACGAGCGCAACGAGCCTGCGCGCACCGACCTTGCCGACCTGTGGTCGGCCGGCACCCTCGTCACCGCGCCCGCCGGCCACGGCACCGAATACGGCATGCCGATCCCGACCCTGGCCGATGCCGCGGCCGCGGACGACTTCGTGCGCGCGCGCATCGATGAAGGTTCCGACTACATCAAGCTCATCCGCGATGACGGTTCGGCCTATGGCGGCCAGCACCACATGGCCACGCTCGATGACGCCACGGTCAAGGCGGTCATCGCCGCTGCCCATGCCAACGGCAAGCTCGCGATCATCCATGCGGTCAAGGCCGACGATGCCGAGTTTGCGCTCGCCAACGGCGTCGACGGGCTCGCCCATGGCTTCTTCGACCGCGCCGCGAGCCCGGCGCTGATTGCGCTCGCGCGCGAGCGTCATGCGTTCATGGTGCCGACCCTGGTCGTGTTCGCGAGCATGTCCGGCAGCGACGCCGCGCGCACGCTGCGCGAGGATCCGCGCATCGCGCCGCAACTGGGCGAACTGCAGCGCACCATGCTCGACCAGGTCGCGAGTGTGCTGCCGCCGCAGGCATTGGCCACGGTGATGGCCAACGTGCGCGCGTTCCATGTCGCGGGCGTGCCGATCCTGGCCGGCACCGATGCGGGCAATCCCGGCACGGCGCATGGCGCGAGCCTGCACGGTGAGCTCGCGTTGCTGGTCAAGGCCGGCCTCACGCCGGTGGCGGCGTTGCGCGCAGCCACGGCGGCGCCATCCGATGCATTCGGGCTCAAGGACCGTGGCCGCATCGCCGCGGGCCTGCGCGCCGACCTCGTGCTGGTGGACGGCGACCCGACCGCGGACATCACGCGCACGCGCGCGATCCGCCAGGTGTGGAAGAATGGGTATGTGGTCGACCGCGCCGCGCCGCCGGATGCGCCGGCAGTGGGGCAGCAATGATGCGACCGCAGGTCGCGCCCGCGCATGCGGGCGCGACGGAAGGCGAGGGGCGATGGGCGGAGCAGGCGGCGATGCGGCACAGTGACGAGCGACCCCAACAGGCAGCGACACCCGCGCGGGATCCGGACCGGATGGCGGTATGGAGCCTGCTGTACCTCGGCTTCCTGTTCGTCAACTGGGAGCAGGCGCCGCTGTCACGCTGGCTGGCGCCGACGCTGGTCACGCTGGCGCTGTTCGTGGCCGGCTACCTGTACGCGCTGCGCCATGTGCGTGGCCACCGCCTGCTGTGGTTTGCCAACCTGTTCGCGCTGCTCGGCTATGTGCTGCTGCCGTACAACGTGTCGGCCAATACCTACCTGATCTACGCTGCGGCGCTGGTGCCGCTGAGCGGGCTCGCGGTTCCGCGCGCACTGGGCTGGATCTTCGCAAGCATCGCGCTGCTCGGCCTGGAATCGATGTGGCTGGGATGGCCGCTGCGCTTCCAGCTCATGGTGATGGCGATCACCGTGATCCTTGCCACCGCGGTCTACGCGGCCAACTATTTCGAGCGCGAACGCAACATGCGCCAGGCCGAGCTCAAGCTCAGCAACGACGAGGTGCGTCGGCTCGGCGGGTTGGCCGAGCGCGAACGCATCAGTCGTGACCTGCACGACCTGCTCGGCCACACCCTGTCGCTGATCGCGATCAAGTCCGAATTGGCGGCGCGCCTGCTCGACCGCGATCCGATCGCGGCACGGCGCGAACTCGCCGACGTCGAGCGCGTGGCGCGCGATGCCCTGGGCCAGGTGCGCCAGGCCGTCAGCGGCATCCGTGCCGCCGGCCTCGGCGCCGAACTCGCGGCGGCGCGGTTGTTGCTGGAGAGCGCCGACGTGCGGCTCGACTACCAGCTGGGTGATGTCGCCCTGCCTGCGCCGGTCGAGACCGTGCTGGCGCTGGTCGTGCGCGAAGCGGTGACCAACATCCAGCGCCATGCCCGTGCCAGCCACGCCCACATCGTGCTGGAGCAGCACGACGACGAGGCGCGTCTGCTCATCGAGGACGATGGCCGTGGTGGTGTGATCGAGCCTGGCAATGGCCTGGCCGGCATGCGCGAGCGGCTGGCCGCATGCGGCGGCCGGCTCGAGATCGACTCGGTGCGCGCGGCCGGCACGCGCCTGCGCATCAGCGTGCCGCTGTCGCCCGCTTCGAACGGCGCGGCGCGCGGCGACCTGCTGCCGGGTGGGGCGGCGCACGCATGATCCGGTCGCGCACGCGCGTTGCACCAGCCGCCGGCGAGGAATGCGGGCGATGATGCGCGTGTTGCTGGCCGAGGATCAGGCACTCGTGCGCGGCGCCCTGTCGGCCCTGCTCGGGCTCGAATCCGACATCGAAGTGGCCGGCACGGCCGCCGACGGCGAGGAAGCATGGCGGCTCGTGCAGTCGCTCAAGCCCGACCTGCTGGTGACCGACATCGAGATGCCGGGCCTGACCGGCCTGGAACTGGCCCAGCGCGTGCAGCGCCACGCGCTGCCCTGCAAGGTCGTGATCGTGACCACGTTCGCGCGCGCGGGTTTCCTGCGGCGCGCGCTCGATGCGGGCGTGGGCGGCTACCTACTCAAGGACGCACCGGCCGAGCAGTTGGCCGAAGCGTTGCGCACGGTGCATCGCGGTGGTCGCGCGATCGATCCGCAGCTGGCGCTGGAAGCCTGGTCCGAGGCGGACCCGCTCAGCGACCGCGAGCGGCAGGTGCTGCGGCTTGCGGGCGAGGGCCTGGGCGCGGGCGACATCGCACAGCGGCTCAATCTGTCCCATGGCACCGTGCGCAACTACCTGTCCGAAGCGATCAGCAAGCTCGGCGTGAGCAACCGCATCGAGGCCTATCGGCTCGCGCGCCAGAAGGGGTGGCTGTAGCCACAGCGCAGTGTTGTTGCGGGCCATGGTCGCGGCGGGCGGCCGCCGGGTAGCGCCGGGCATGCAGCCTGTCGCGGGCCACCGGCAGGTAGTGCTGGCGTCACGGAGTGCCTACCATGCGCTTCCGCGCCGCGGTGACACCGCATTGAAGAAGTCCGATTTCCACTACGAATTGCCCCGCGAGCTGATCGCGCAGGTGCCGTTGGCGCAGCGCTCGGCCAGCCGCCTGCTGCTGGCCGATGCGCGCAGCCAGGCCCTGTCCGATCACCGGTTCGAGGACTTGCCCGGACTGTTGCGGCCGGGTGACCTGCTCGTGTTCAACGACACGCGCGTGCTGCCGGCGCGCCTGTTCGGACGCAAGGACAGCGGTGGCGCGGTCGAGATCCTCATCGAACGCATCACCTCGGCGCGCGAGGCGCGTGCCCAGTTGGGCGTGAGCAAGAAACCCAAGGCCGGCGGCCGCATCGTGCTCGACGATGGCAGCATCGTGACCGTGTGCGGCCGCGAGGGCGAGTTCTTCCTGTTGCGCTTCGAGGGCGAGGAACCGCTCGAACGCCTGCTCGGCCGGCTCGGCCGCATGCCGCTGCCGCCCTACATCGAGCGCGCCGCCGACCAGGCCGACGCCGCGCGCTACCAGACCGTGTTCGCGCGCCAGCCCGGCGCGGTGGCGGCACCGACCGCGGGCCTGCATTTCGATGCGGCGCTGCTCGCGCGCCTGCGCGCGCAGGACATCGAGTTCGGCCACGTCACGTTGCACGTGGGTGCGGGCACCTTCCAGCCGCTGCGCAGCGAACGCATCGAGGATCATGTGATGCATCGCGAGTGGCTCAATGTCGGCGCCGAACTGGTCGAACAGATCCGCCGCGCCCGCGCGCGCGGCGGCCGCGTGGTCGCGGTGGGCACCACCGTGGTGCGCGCGCTGGAGTCCTCGCTGCAGGATGGCGCAGTGGCGCCGTTCGCGGGCGAGACGCAGATCTTCATCTTCCCCGGCTACCGCATCCGCAGCGTCGATGCGCTGGTGACCAATTTCCACCTGCCCGAGTCGACCTTGCTCATGCTGGTGTCGGCCTTCGCCGGGCGCGAGTTCGTACTGCGCGCGTATCGCCATGCGGTCGCGCAGCGCTACCGCTTCTTCTCCTACGGGGACGCGATGTTGCTGTGGCCGCCGCGCGGCGCGTGATGGCAATGGCCATGGCCGCGCCGTAGCATCGGGGCGGGACCGTTGGGCGAGGCATGCCGATGACGCGCTGGCTGGGTTGGACGAGCATCGCGCTTGCGTGCGGCGCCAGCGCGCTGGTGGGTGCGCTGGTCGGCGTGGCGCTCGTGGTCAATGCCTATGGCGGGGTGCGCGAGCGCGCGATCGAGCGCCTGGCCGAGCAGGCGCGTGTACTCGAACTGGCCCAGCGCGACGGCGCGAGCGCGCAGGGCGAACTCGTGCGCACCATGCTGCCCGCGGTGCAGCAGGCCACGGCCGAAGCAGTGCTGTTGGGCAGCGCCGGGCTTGGCGCCACCTATGCCGCGCTGTTGCGTGCAAGCCTGGCCAAGCTCGACGCCAACCCGCTGGTGCGTGGCGATGCCGGCGCGTGGGCCGCTGCGGCGCAGGCCGCGCGCAGCTGCGCGCTCACGCACGTCGATGCGCAGTGGGGCGCCTGCATCGTGCCGGTCAAGGCCGCGCAGCCGCGGCGTTCGCCCCATGGGCAGGCCGCCGCGGGCGGCTAGCCCGTATCATGCGCGGCCATCGAGTCCAGCCGAACCCGCCCCATGCAGTTTGAACTCCTTGCCAGCGACGGCGCCGCGCGCCGCGGTCGCCTGAGCTTCGCCCGCGGCCGCGTGGAGACCCCGGCCTTCATGCCGGTGGGCACCTATGGTTCGGTCAAGGCGATGACACCGCAGGCGCTGCGCGAGATCGGTGCGCAGATGATCCTGGGCAACACCTTCCATCTGTACCTGCGTCCCGGCCTCGATGTGATCGGCGGGTTCGGCGGCCTGCATCGCTTCATCGGCTGGCAGGGACCGATCCTGACCGACTCGGGCGGTTTCCAGGTGTTCTCGCTCGCGCACAAGCGCAAGATCACCGAGGAGGGCGTGACCTTCGCCTCGCCGGTCGATGGCGCGCGCGTGTTCCTCTCGCCCGAGGAGTCGATGCGGATCCAGCACGTGCTCGACTCCGACGTGGTGATGATCTTCGACGAATGCACGCCCTATCCGGCCGACGAGCGCCGCGCGCGCGCATCGATGGAGCTGAGCCTGCGCTGGGCGCAGCGTTCGCGCCTGGCCTTCGATGCGCTGGGCAACCGCAACGCGCTGTTCGGCATCGTGCAGGGCAGCGTGTACCCGGCGCTGCGCCAGCGCTCGGCGCAGGCACTGGTCGACATCGGCTTCGACGGTTATGCGATCGGCGGACTCGCGGTGGGCGAGCCCGAGGCCGAGCGCAACGCCACGCTGGAGCAGCTCGAGCCGTGGCTGCCGCGGCAGCACCCGCGCTACCTCATGGGCGTGGGCCGGCCCGAGGACATCGTCGCGGCGGTGTGCCGCGGCGTGGACATGTTCGATTGCGTCATGCCCACGCGCAACGCGCGCAATGCCCACCTGTTCACGCGCCACGGCACCCTGCGCATCCGCAACGCGCGCTACGAGCACGACACCCGTCCGCTCGACGAGGCCTGCGCCTGCTACACCTGCCGCAGCGGCTTCTCGCGCGCGTACCTGCGTCATCTGGACCGCTGTGGCGAGATGCTGGGCCCGATGCTGGCGACGATCCACAACCTGCACTACTACCAGGAGCTCATGGCCGGTCTGCGCGAGGCGATCGCGGGCGGACGGCTGGCCGAGTTCGTGGAGGGGTTCTGGCGCCTGCGCGAGCCTGCCGCGGCCGCGCACGCGGGCGCCTGAGGCGCGTCCGCGCTCGCAGGCGGGCACAGGCACTGGCCGGCACGGGCCCGGCGATGCACCCGCGTGCCCGTGGCAGATGCCGCCGCTATGGCATAATCGGCGATCTTTTTCGCCACGACCGGGGTCCCGGCCCCGACGTCCATCCGGAGCATCCATGGATTTCCTCATCAACAGTGCCCACGCCCAGGCCGCTGGCGACGCCGCCGCGGCGCCCAACCCGCTGATGTCGTTCCTGCCGCTCATCATCCTGTTCGGCATCTTCTATTTCATGCTGATCCGGCCGCAGATGAAGCGGGCCAAGGAGCAGCGCGCGATGATCGCGGCGCTGGCCAAGGGCGACGAGGTGCTCACCAACGGTGGCCTGCTCGGCCGCGTCGAGGAGATCGGCGACCAGTTCGTCGTGCTCGAGGTGGCCGACAAGGTGTCGGTGAAGATGCAGAAGCAGGCGATCGCCGCGGTGCTGCCCAAGGGCACCTTGAAATCGGCCTGAGAGGATCGACCTGACACCCTTCCGTCGCGGCCGCATCCGGTCGCGGCAGCGCAACGGATCTCACCATGAACGATTTTCCACGCTGGAAGTCCGCGCTCGTCGTCGTCGTGCTGCTGCTCGGCATTCTCTACGGCGTACCCAACCTGTTCGTGCAGCAACCGGCCGTGCAGGTCACCGCCAACCGCGGCGCGACCATCGATGAGGCGCTCAAGGAGCGCGTGCAGGGCGTGCTGGAGAAGGACAAGATCACCTTCCAGGGCATCGAGTTCGACAAGGACCACATGCTGGTGCGCCTGCCGATCGGCGCGAGCGACGATCAGAACAAGGCGCTCGAGGCGATGAAGGCCGAACTGGGCGAGCAGTACGTGGTTGCGCCCAACCTGGCCTCGACCGTGCCGTCGTGGATGCTGGCGATCGGGGCACGCGAAATGCCCAAGGGACTGGACCTGCAGGGCGGCGTGCACTTCCTCATGGAAGTGGATGACAAGGACGTGATGGACAAGCAGGTGCAGCGCTATGCCGACGACATCCGCGGCGTGCTGCGCGAGAAGAACATCCGCTACCAGTCGGTCAACCGCGGTGCCAAGGGCGTGGTGGTGCAGTTGCGCTCGGCCGAGGAGCGCGATGCCGCCCGCGCCGCGATCCAGGTCAAGGTGCCCGACGTGGTGGTCAGCGACGGCCCCGGCACCGCCGACGCCTTCGTGCTCAATGCGAGCGTCAAGCCCGACAAGGTGCGCGAGGTCGCGCTCAACACCATCCGTCAGAACCAGGCCACGCTGTCCAACCGCATCAATGCGCTCGGCGTGGCCGAGCCGCTGATCCAGCAGCAGGGTGAGACGCGCATCGTGGTCGAGTTGCCCGGCGTGCAGGACACCGCCGCCGCCAAGCGCGTGCTCGGTGCGCAGGCCACGCTCGAATACCACGCGGTGGACCAGGACGCCGACGCGTTCAACGCGATGCGCACGGGCAACGTGCCGCCCGACGACAAGCTCTACTACATGCGCAACCTCGGCGCCGACGGGCGCAAGGTGCCGGTGCTGCTCAAGAAGAAGATCATCGTCAGCGGCGACGAGATGGTCAATGCGACCAGCGAACTCGACCAGCAGTCGGGCACGCCGTCGGTGTCGGTGCAGCTCAACGCGACCGGCGGCCGCAAGATGCTCGATTTCACCACCCAGAGCGTGGGCAAGCCGATGGCGGTGCTGTATGTGGAGCGCACGCCCGAGGTCAAGGTCGTCGACGGCAAGGAAGTGCGCAGCACCAAGATCACCGAGGAAGTGATCAGCGTGGCGACGATCCGTGGCGTGTTCTCCACGCGCTTCCAGACCACCGGCCTGGACAGCATGAAGGAAGCCTCCGATCTCGCGCTGCTGCTGCGTTCGGGTTCACTGGCTGCGCCGATCGACATCGTCGAGGAGCGCGTGATCGGCCCCAGCCTGGGCGCCGACAACATCAAGAAGGGCGTGTACGCGGTCGCGATCGGCCTGGCCGCCGTGCTCGTGTTCATGGCGTTCTACTACTGGTTGTTCGGCCTCATCGCCGACATCGCGCTGTTCTTCAACCTGGTGTTGCTGCTGGCGGTGATGAGCGCGATCGGGGTCACGCTCACGATGCCCGGCATCGCCGGCATCGTGCTGACGCTGGGCATGGCGATCGACGCCAACGTGCTCATCTGCGAGCGCGTGCGCGAGGAATTGCGCCACGGCTCGACGCCGCTGGCGGCGATCCGCGCGGGCTATGACAAGGCCTGGGCCACGATTCTCGACGCCAACGTGACGCACCTGCTCGCGGCGCTGGCGCTGATGACGCTCGGTTCGGGCGCGATCCGCGGCTTTGGCGTGACGCTGTTCATCGGCATCCTGACCTCGATGTTCACCTCGGTCACGGTCACCCACGCGATCACGCACTTCATCCACAGTGGCCGGCGCAAGCTCAAGGGCTTGTCGATCGGCAGCGGTTACAGCAACCGCGTTGCGACGGCCTGAGGACGCACGCCATGGAACTGTTCAATTCCAACAGCAACATCGACTTCCTGGGCATGCGCAAGGTCAGCCTGGTGATCTCGCTCGTGCTGGTCGTGGCCTCGATCGCGCTGGTGGCCACGCGTGGCCTCAACTACGCGCTGGACTTCACCGGCGGCGTGCTGGTCGAGGCGCAGTACGCGCAGCCGGTCGCGGTCGACCAGGTGCGTGCGGCGCTCGAGCAGGGCGGGTTCGACCACGCGCAGGTGCAGAGCCTGGGCGGCACGCGCGACGTGTCGATCCGCCTGCAGCCGCGCGAGGACCAGAAGGATGCCGCCGAGGTCGGGCGCGCGGTGATGGCAGCGCTGCAGAAGCAGCGTGCCGATGCCTCGCTCAAGCGGCCCCCTGACCTGGTGGGCTCGTCGGTCGGCGCCGAACTCAAGGCCGACGGCATCGTGGCCGCGGTGTTCGTGATGATCGGCATCATGATCTACATCGGCATCCGCTTCGAGAAGCGCTTTGCGATCGCGGCGATCGCCAGCGAGTTCCACGACGCGATCCTCACGGTCGGGTTCTTCGCCGCGACGCAGCTCGAGTTCGACCTCACCGTGCTCGCCTCGCTGCTGGCCGTGATCGGTTACTCGATCAACGACAAGGTGGTGGTGTTCGACCGCGTGCGCGAGCTGTTCCGCCTCACCCGCAAGGCCGAGACCTACGACATCCTCAACAAGTCGATCAACCAGACGCTGTCGCGCACGATCATGACCTCGCTGACCACCGCGCTGGCGATGTTCGCGCTGTACTTCTTCGGCGGTCCGTCGGTGCATGGCTTCGCGCTGACGATGCTGGTCGGCATCGTGATCGGCACCTTGTCGTCGATCTTCTTCGCCAACCCGATCCTGCTGTGGCTGCATGTGTCCAAGGCCGACCTCATGCCCGTCACCAAGGAAAATCCCGAACTCGCGCGGCGGCCGTGAGCCGCCGTCTCAGCGTGGTGGCTTGATCCAGCGGCCGGGGTCGGCCAGCTCCTCGCGTGCGGGCGCGGTGCGCAGGCGCGGCAGGCGCAACGGCTTGTCGGCGGGCAGGCGTTCGGGCAGTTGCCGCAGCAGGTGCGCGATGAGGTCGAGCCGGCCGCGACGCTGGTCGTTGAAGTCGGCCACGAACCATGGCGCCGACGGCTGGTGGGTGGCCGCGATCATCGCATCGCGCGCCTGGCCGTACGCCGCGTAGCGTTCGCGTGCCTTGAGGTCGACCGGTGAGATCTTCCAGCGCTTGAGCGGATCGCTCGCGCGCTCGGCGAAACGCTCCTCCTGCTGCGCCTGGTCGACCGCGAGCCAGTACTTGAGCAGGAGGATGCCGTCATCCACCAGCATCTGCTCGAACCGCGGGCAGGCGACAAGGAACTCGCGGTACTGCGCCGGACTGCAGAATCCCATGACATGCTCGACGCCGGCGCGGTTGTACCAGCTGCGATCGAGCAGCACGAGTTCGCCGGCGGCGGGCAGGTGGGCAACGTAACGCTGGAAGTACCACTGGCCGGCCTCGCGCTCGCTGGGCTTGGGCAGCGCGACCGCGCGCGCGTGGCGCGGATTGAGCGGCGCAAGGATCGCATTGATGACGCCACCCTTGCCGGCAGCGTCGCGACCTTCGAACACCACCACCACGCGCTGGCCACGGGCGATGATCCAGCGCTGCAACGCGACCAGGTCCTCGTGCAACTTGTCCAGCGCGTGGCTGTAGGGCTTGCGTTTGAGCGCCTTCATGTGGACTCCTGCGCTGCCGCGGGGTGATCAGCATACGCGGGTGCGGCGGCGTCGAGGTCGGTCGGGGCGAGGCCGGAGCGCTGGCGCGCGACCATGCGTTGCAGCAGCGCGACCAGGTCGCGCGCGAGCGCGGGCATGTCGAACAGGTCGGCGTGGGCGCGTTGCTCCGCCACACGTGTGCGCAGCGCCGTGCGCGTGTCCTCGTTGCGGCCGAGTTCGATCGCCCGCGCGATGAAGGCATCGTCGTCGGCGCAGTTGAGTTCGGGCAGGCCCAGGTGCTGGTTGAGGCTCGCCGCCACACGCGCAGCGAAGGTGTCGCCGGCCACCGTGAGCACGGGGCAGCCGGCCCAGATCGCATCGGAAGCGGTGGTGTGCGCACCGTAGGGCCGGGTGTCGAGGAACAGGTCGGCGTGGCGATACAGCGCGAGGTACTGCGCATGCGGCAGGCGCGGCTGGAACACCAGACGCTGTGGCGCGACGCCGCGCCGGCGTGCCTGTTCGCGCAGGCGCGCATCGGCGCCTTCGGGCCCGCCCAGCAGCCACAGCACCGCGTCGGGGACCCCGCGCAGTACCGCGAGCAGGCGCTCGAGGCTGTCCGGGTTGAACTTGTAGCTGTTGTTGAAGCAGGCGTAGACCATGCCGCGAGCGGGCAGGCCGAGCGCCGTGCGTGGCGGGGGCTGGCCGACCACGCGCGTGGTGTCCGATGGCTGGAAGCAGCGGGGCAAGTACGCGATCGCTTCGGAGAACTGGCCGCGCAGCGACGCCGGCAACACCACCGGGTCGGTGATGAGGTAGTCGATCCATGCGGCGCCCGAGGTACCCGGATAGGCGAACCACGCCGCCTGCAGCGGCGCCGGGCGCAGCGCGAGCGTGGCCGCGACGCTGCCGCCGCCGTAGCCGCGCAGGTCGATGAGCACGTCCAGTGCCTGCGCACGGATCGCCTGCGCGAGCGCGAGTGGAGCGAGCCGCTCGCACGGGTGCAGGCGCGCGGCCACGTGCAGCCGCGCGCGGATCGGGCCGCCGTCATCGGCCTGGGTGGCGAACAGGTGGGTATCCACTGGCTGCGCGCGCAGCGCCTCCACCAACGCCACGCACAGCAGGCCGGTCGGATGCTCGCCAAAGCCGTTGGACACCAGCCCCACGCGCAAGCGCGCGGCATCGGTGCGCGGTGGTGGCGGCACGAGTTGGCGCCGCAGCGGTGCCATGCGGGCCTCGATCGCGGCGGCGGCCGTGCGCGCGCACTGCAATTGCTCGGCCGCGCTCGCCGGTTCGGCAAGGAAGCCGAATGGCGCGATGCCGCCCGCGCCCGCGGCCACGCGCTCGCGCAGTGCCCGCGACAGACCGTCGAGGTCGGTCCAGTCGCATAGCTGCCGGCGCAGGAACACGAGCTGGCCCAGCGCCGCGTGCAGCGTCGGGTCGAGCTGCAGGGCGCGTGCCTGGGCCTGGACGGCGAGCACGAGCTGCTTGCGCTGCTCGGCGATGAGGCCGAACTCGTAGGCCGGGCGCGCATCGGCCGGTGCGAGCCGCTGCGCCTGCGCGTAGACCTGCATCGCCTCCTCTTCGGCGCCGCGTGCGCCAAGCACGTGGCCGAGCAGCAGCCATGCGTCGGGATGCTGCGGCGACAGCGCCAGCGCACGACGTGCGGCCAGCTCGGCCGCGTCCAGCTGCCCGGCCTCGAACTGCAGCGCACCGAGGTTGAGCCACGCCGGCACGTGGCCGGGCATCTGCGCGGTCGCGCGCTGGTAGGCGACGAGTGCGGCGTCATGCTCGCCCGCGGCGCGGCAGGCATTGCCCAGGCCGTTGAGGGCGACGGCGTGGTCGGGTTCGAGTGCGAGGGCGCGGTGGTAGGCGTCGATCGCGGCCTTGGTATCGCCCGCGGCCAGCAGGATGCTGCCCAGGTTGCACAGCACCGGCAGCGAGCGCGGTGCGCGTGCCTGCGCGGCCCGCACCGCATCGAGGGCGGCCTGGAACTGTTGCAGTTGCAGCAGCGCAAGCGCGCGCAGGCGCAGCGGTTCGGCTTCGTGCGGAAAGCGCGCATGCAGTTCGGCAGCCTGCGCCGCGGCGCCTGCCGCTTCACCGCGTGCGAGCAGGTCGGCCAGTGCGTCGAGCTGGCGGGCGAGCGCAGCCTGGTTCATGGCGTGGCGCCGCGGTGGCGGCAGGCCGGGACGCCGGTACGGGAAGCGATCATCGGGACGGGGCATGCCGTGGGTGACTTGGAACGGCATTTTTACCTAGACTCGTGGCTTCAGGGTGCGGGGGGCGCCCCATCGATCGCGGCGGCGGCCGCTGCCATGGGTGGTGGCGGCGCGGCGCGTTCGCTGTGGCAGGTGCACGGTGCGGCACGCCCGCTCACGCGGCGCGCCCAGGCATGATTCCGCAACCGGAACGTTCGTCATGATGATGCGTGTGTGTCGTTGGCTCTCCATCCTGCTGCTCGCAGGCGCCGCTGCCTTGGTCACGCGGGACGCGGCTGCGGGCGACTGGCTGCGGGTGGCGCAGCGCCTTGCGGGCGGCGGCGTGGACTTCACGCCGCACGGCACCCAGCCAGGACTCGCCTATCCGCTGTACAGCCCCGACGACTGTGCCGCCTGCCACGGCGTGGCCAGCACCAGTCCGACCGACCCCACGCTGCGCTACCGGCCGCATGCGGCCTGGGCCGGCTCGATGATGGCCAACGCGATGCGCGACCCGCTGTTCATGGCCGCGCTCGACGTGGCCAACCACGATGTGCCGGGCGTCGGTGACTTCTGCCTGCGCTGCCACACCTCCAACGGCTGGTATGCGGGGCACGTGGTCAAACAGGGCTTCGGCCTGCCGGACAACGACGCGGCACTGGGCGCCGCGGCCTGCCTGCTCGAGGGCAGTTACGACACGCCCGACGCCTACAGCGACTACAGCGGCCTCACCTGCCATTTCTGCCATCGCAACCTGGCGCAGGGGCCGGGCGGCGCAGCCATGCCCGGCAACGGCGCGGCCTGGCTCGATGACAGCGACTGCAATGGCGCGGGCGAGCCATGCCGGCGCGGACCGTACACCTATGCCGCCCTGCAGCCGCCGCATGCGTGGGCATATTCGCCGCTGCACACGCAAAGTGCGATGTGCGGCCAGTGCCACGACGTGACCTCGCCCGATACCGGCAGCGGTCCGCTCAAGACGCTGCGCCTGGCCGACGGCACCGACACCGGCGTGCCGTTTCCGATCGAACGCACCTACAGCGAGTGGCAGCGCAGCGCGTTCGCCGATGCGGCCAATGGCCAGACCTGCCAGGACTGCCACATGCCGATGAGCGATGACCCGGCAGCCACGGCCTGCAGCTCACCCGGTTTCCACTCGGGCCCGGGCGTGGTCGCGGTGCATTCCTTCGTCGGTGGCAACACCTGGATCCCGGGCGTGCTCAAGGGTGAGTACAGCGATACCTCGGGCGTTGCGGGATCGTGGGGCGGCATCGGCCGTGAGGCGTCGTTCGACCAGACCATCGAGTGGGCACGGCAGCTGCTGCAGCAGGCGGCGACGCTGCAGGCGACCATCACCCAGCTGAGCGAGCCGGGTGCATCCACTGCCGGCAACATCGAGTTGCAGGTCAAGGTGACCAATCACAGCGGACACAAGTTGCCCAGCGGCTACAGCGAGGGGCGGCGCGCCTGGCTCAACGTGCGCGTGTATGACCGCAACGGCACCCTGGTCGGTGAAAGCGCGGCCTACGATCCTGCCACCGCGCTGCTCACGCGCGATGCGCAGGCGCGCGTGTACGAGGTGCTGCAGGGCATCTGGAACCATCGCGGCACCGGCGCCTGCGACACCACCGATGCGGCCAGCCGGCCGATGTTCCATTTCGCATTGGGCGACTGCATCGCCAAGGACAACCGGATTCCGCCGCTGGGCTTCAGGCCGGCCACGGTGGCCGATCCGCAGGGCTACGAAGTGCGCCCGGTCGGCGCCACCTATCCGGAAACCGCGCCCGGCTCGGGCATTCTCGTCAACCACGACCTCGTGCCCTACCAGTTCAGCCTGCCGGCCGGTGCGCCCGGCCCGTTCACGGTACAGGCACGCCTGTACTACCAGACCGCGAGCCGCGAATATGTCGAGTTCCTGCGTCGCGAGGCCCAGGACCATGCCTTCCAGGGCGAGAACCAGCTGTGCGCGGCCGGACCCGGGCGACCGTACGTGGTCGGTCCCAAGGACCGCACGCGCGGTGAATACCTGTACCAGCTGTGGAACAACGCCGCCAACGATCCGCAGCAGCCCGGCTACGGCAAGTCGCCGCCCGAGGTGATCGCATTCGACAATGCGATCAGCAACGACGACCGCATCTTCCGCAGCGGCTTCGAGGCGGCGGGCCGCTGACCGCGGCACGGCTCGGGCGTGGCCGACCGTGCGGGGACGTGCCGGCCCACCGCTGCCGCAAGATGGCGCGACGCAACAACACGTCAATGTGGCCAAGTGCTATTTTCCACCGCTTGTCTGTCGTGCACGCGGCCTTGGGCGGCCACGCGCCGCGATCACCGGCAACCAGTTCGTGCGAGCGGGATCTCGAACGCCAATCCACTTGGGGGTAGTCAATCCAATGAAGACACATGTACTTGCCGCAGCGCTCGCCGCGGTCCTCCTGACGTCCGTCGCCAGCGCGGCCGATACCCGGCGCAGCGACGAGGCGCGAGCGCCCGCGGTGGCGCAACAGCAGTTGTGGGCGGCCTGGGGCGGCACGCTTGAAGTGCGCTGGAACCGGGACCTGGCCAAGGACCTCGGCCTGACGATTTCGGCTCCGGGCGATGCGCTGCCGGGATTGAGCCAGCGCGGCCGCGACCGCTTTGCGGTGCGCAAGAACGGCGGTATCGAGTTCCACGTGGTGGGTGGCTACTTCCGCGGTTTCGATGGCGGCAAGCTGCAGGCCAGCGGCGGCTACACCATGCGCCTGCCCAATGGCGAGGTGATCGACTACACCGACTTCCGCCTCGTGCCCAATGGCAAGGATCCGCTGGTGCTGGATTTCGTCGGACGCGACGACCAGGCCTGGTTCTATGTCGACCGCATGATGTACGAACTGCTCGACCACGACAGTGTGCTGTCGGTCGGCACGATGGACATGCGCATCGCCCCCGCATTGGCCAAGCGCATCGGCCATCCGGAGGCGGCCGATTGGCCGATCGCCGACCTCGCGATGACCACCGACGTACAGACCCAGGGCAGCGGCGCGATGCCGTTGGCCGCCTCGCCGCACTGGCACGGCACGCCGGCGCCCAATGGCGGCACCTGGCAGGCCGACCTGTTCATGAAGGTGTTCAGCATGAGCTATACGCGCTGCCAGGACTGCAGCGGCAACGGCGGCAACGGCAAGGTCGTGTTCACGCCCAGTTCGACCCTGAGGAACAACGTCAACGCCGGCACGCTCGAAACCACGATCCCGGGCCAAGGCGATCTGGGCACGAGCACTGCGCAGTGGGCCGCAAGCGTGCCGTGGTATGCGAAGTTCAGCGGCGCCCACCCGCCACATGGCAACGACCAGCATCCGTTCCTGATCTGGAACATGTACCGCATCAATGCCGACGGCAGCATCGAGCAGATCGGCCGCTCCGGCGTCAAGCACGCCTGGCTCACCACCAACGGGGGTTGCATGGATGCGGGTGACCACGACTCGCACATCCTCGGTCGCGGCTGCTCGGACACCTACAGCACCGGCAACAACGACACCAACTCCGACCTCGGCCCGCGTTCGGAGATCGTCCCGGCCGCAGGCATCTGGGGACGCTGCGGTTCGATCTACGATCCCGGCTGCGTGGGCAGCCTGACGGCCAGCCCGAACGGCAACTGGGACCAGCGCCTGATCGTGCGAGAGCGCCAGATCAGCGCCACGCGCAATCCCGGTGCGAGCTACCTGTTCGAGTCCTGGTACATCGCGCGCGACGACATCAACCCGTACAACTCTATGGCGACCGTGATCGGTACGCCGTCATGGACCGGTTCGACCTGGGCACCCGGCAGCAGCGGTGGCTACAAGCTTGGACCCGCGATCGATCGCTGGGTCGATCCGGCCAATCCGCCGGCCAACGCCAGGAACACCGAACTGGCCACGAGCGAAGGTCGCGTCAAGGTCGCGGTCAAGGTCACCGATCTCGGCAACAGCCGCTGGCGCTACGACTATGCGGTGATGAACGTGGATTTCGCGCGCGCGGTGACCTCGGGCAGCAATCCCAATATCCGCGTGGAGAGCAACAAGGGTTTCGATGCGTTCCGCGTGCCGGTGCCTGCGGGCGCACGGGCCAATGTGTTCCCCGGCCGCGTGGGCGAGCTGGATCCGGGCTACTTCTGGCGCGCCGGGGTGGCCGATGGCGTGGCGAGCTGGACCACGAGCACGAGCGCGATCGGCGTCGGTTCGGGCAGTTCCGATCCGGCGGCGGTGCCGCGCACGCTGGACTGGGGCACGATGTATTCGTTCTCGATGATCGCCAACCGCGCGCCGGTCGAAGGCAGCGCCACCTTGCACGTGGCCACGGCCGGGTCACCGGCTGCGTACGACGTCACCACGCTGGTGCCGGGCAGCAGCACCCTGCGCCTGCGCAAGTGAGCGGGTGACGGCCTGCGGCTTCCCTGCGCCCGGCATCGGGTCGGGGAGGCCGCCCGTGCCGCGCGCGCCGGGTTGTTGGCGCAAGGCAGGCGTAGCGCCTGCTGCGCGTCCGAGCGCCAGGGACGTGCTTCCAGCTCGAACATGGTCCGCCCTCATGGCGAGAACCTGAGCACGTGTTGTGTGGGGCCGGGCAGGAACGGCGTGGGTGTGCCACGCACCCAGTCGGCGTGACCTGCGCCGTACCACGGTGACAGCGGGTGGCCGCCCTGGCCGCCGGGCATCATGAAGTAGCCCTGCGCCTCGCGGCCGGGCATCACCGCAAAGCGTTCGGAGGCGCCGAAATCCGCCGACTGCACGCGCGGCATGTTGGAGTCGCCCGGCAATGGATCGGGTGGCATGTCGAGCCAGCGGGCGACGAATGCGGGTACCGCGCGTGAGATCGGATGGGCGATGCGTGCGCTGTTGCGCTCGCCCCAGCTGCGTGCGGCGATGCCGCCGGGCTGGGACTGCAGTTCCGTGCCGACCTGGTCGAGCGTCGCCACCAGCAACTCATCCCAGTTGTTGAAGCCGGGCGGCAACAGGTGCGCCGGGCGCTGCTGCAGCAGGCTCCAGGCAAGGTACTCGGCCTGCAGCAGGCGCGGTGGTGTGAAGTCGGGAAAGCGCGCCCGTGCGGGCGCGAACCACGCATCGAGGACCCGGTCGACCAGTGCGGCGCGCCAGGCGCGCACGAGACGGTAGCTCACCACTTGGGTGGCGGCGTGGCCGTTCCAGTCGCCCAACGCGCGTTGCAGCGAGGCGTGCAGCGGCGTGGTGGGCGCCTGGGCAAGCGTGTGGTCGAGCAGGTCCTTCCAGTGCTGCAGGAACAGTGCGCGGTCGTCGAGCTGGATCGCGAGCATGTCCTCGGGCGTGAAGTGTTCGCGCGCACGCAGGCCATCACGGATCTGGCCGGCACGCGCACCCAGGTCGTAACCCGCGTCGCCCAGCAGCGCGAGCAGCGGCGGCGCCACGGTGCGCTGGTTGGCGGTCCACAACCGGCCCTCGGCGGGATCGATCACGGCCGGATAAGCGGCGTCCGCCAGCCAGCCGTGCCAGCCCGTGCCTGGCGCCGACCAGTCGGCCGGCAGTTGCGGGTCGTAGTCGCCGCTGCGCGCGGGAATGCGCCCCGCGATGGTCCATGCGATGTGACCGTCGCGATCACCGACCACGAGGTTCTGTGCGGGCAGGCCGCTGTCGTGCGCGATCGCCAACGCCGCCGCGATCGAGCCTGCGGTTTCCAGGCGGCCGATCCCGACATCGATGCCGCCCGGCTGGTGCGCGCTCCATGCCAGCGCGAGCGGCGTGCCGTCGGCATCCTGCGCGAGGATCGGCCCCCAGCGCGTTTCCTCGACCTGCAGGTGCTCGTCGGGTCCACGCGCGACCTTGATCACCTCCTCGTGCTTGCGCACGCTGTCCCAGCCCTGCGGCGTGCGATAGCGACCGGGGTCGTGCGGGTCGCGCTGGATGCGCACCCAGTCGAGCGCGTCGATCTCGCTGTTGGTGAAACCCCATGCGATGGCGCCATTGCTGCCGACCACGATCGCGGGCGCACCAGGCAGGCTCGCGCCGCTCACATCGACCGTGCGCGCGGCATCGGCCGGGTCGGGATAGACCAGGCGGGCACGGAACCAGATGTTGGGCACGCGCAGCTTGAGGTGCATGTCGTTGGCGACCAGCGCACCCGCACCGGTCAATGTCCCTGCGACCGCAAAGCTGTTGCTGCCGGGCACGAGTCCGTCGCCCGGATGCTCGCGCGCGTCATCCGGCAGGGCCGGCGCCGATGCGGCGACCGCGCGCGGTGGCACTGGTGCGGCTGGCGCGGCGCCGCCCGGCGTGCGCAGGTCGAACTGCGCTGGGTTCGGCAGCGCGGGCGCGGGCAGTGCGGTGCCCAGCAGCGGTGCGTCCCACGGGCCGCCTGCGGCGGTGAGGACGCGGTAGGCAGCCTCGGGCAGGGTGGCATGGAGTTGCGCCAGTGCGAGCTCACGCCGGTTGTCGGCATCATTGAGCGTGAATGCCATCGCCGCGACCACCAGCAGCGTGTCCTCGCTGCGCCATGGCGTGGGCCGGGCACGCAGCAACAGATACTCGAACGGGCGCACCGCGAGGTCATC
>QUBV01000015.1 GCA_014338185.1 Lysobacterales bacterium
CGGCGGGCGGTGGCCGAAGCGGCCCGCAGGGGGAGCGCGATGGATCGCGCTCATTGCGCCGTCAGCACACGGACGTGCTGTCGGCGCAACCGGCCGCCGACCGCGGACCGCGCGCGCAGGATGCGCGCGAGGCGACGCTGCAGGGGCTGCCCTTCTCTTTGGTGACTTTCTCTTGGGCAAGCAAGAGAAAGTCACCGGCCCGCAGGGATGCGGGACGAACCCACCAGGGACGTGGGTCGGTTGTCGCGCCAAAGCGGACGACCGAACGACCACTAACGCCCACAAGCGCCAGCGACCCGCCCAGTGCGGGACGAACCCACCAGGGACGTGAGTTGGTTGTCGCACCGAAGCGGACGACCGAGCGATCACCAACGCCCACAAGCGCCAGCGACCCGCCCGGTGCGGGACGAACCCATCAGGGACGTGGGTCGGTTGTCGCGCCGAAGCGGACGACCGGACGACCACCAGCGTCCACAAGCGCGAGCGCCCCCCGAGTGCGGAACGCACCCGCCGCGCACGTGGGTCCAGCCCCACGCTGCGGCCAGCCCATCGCGCGTGCGTCCTCACGACGCCCCCGCCTGCGCGTGTGCGAGGGCATGGCGCTCGCGGCGCGCCTTGAGCCAGTCGGAAAGACGCTCGAAGTACAGGTAGATCACCGGCGTGGTGTACAGCGTGAGCAGCTGCGACAGCAGCAGGCCGCCGACGATGGCGATGCCCAGCGGCTTGCGCAGCTCCGAGCCGATGCCGTTGCCGAGCGCGAGCGGCAGCGCGCCGAACAGCGCCGCGGCGGTGGTCATCATGATCGGGCGGAAGCGCAGCAGGCAGGCGCGATGGATCGCGTCGTAGGCGCGCATGCCCTCGCGCTGCGCCTCGATCGCGAAATCGATCATGAGGATCGCGTTCTTCTTGACGATGCCGATCAGCAGCACGATGCCGACGATGCCGTCGACCGACAGCGGCATGCCGAACAGGTACAGCGCGAGCAGCGCGCCGACGCCGGCCGGCGGCAGGGTCGACAGGATCGTGATCGGGTGGATGTAGCTCTCGTAGAGCACGCCCAGCACGATGTAGATCACCACCACCGCGGCGATGAGCAGCAGCACCGTGTCGGACAGCGAGGCGGAGAACTCGGCAGCCTTGCCGACGAAGCGGCCACGCACCTGCGGCGGCAGCTTGAGTTGCGCCTGCACCTGCTCGAAAGCGCGCACCGCGTCCGACAGCGAGTAGCCGGGTGCGAGGTTGAACGAGATCGTGACCGCGGGCAGCTGGTCCTGGTGGCTGACCACCAGCGGGGTGTTGCCCTGCTTGGCGGTGGCCAGCGCCGACAGCGGAATCGTGCCGCCACCGCCGAGCGCGATGCCGACGTTGCCGGTGCTGCCGATGCCGGCCGGCGTGGCCGAGTTGCTCGACTTGACCTGGCCGTAGCTGGTGGCATTGCTGCCGGTGAGCGCGCCGCCGCCGGTGCCGCGCACCGTAAGCTGGTCGAGCAGCGCGGTGCTGGTGCGGAACTGCGGCGCCACTTCCAGCACCACGCGGTACTGGTTGAGCTGGGTGAAGATGGTCGAGATCTGGCGCTGGCCGAAGGCGTCGTAGAGCGTGTCGTCGATGGTCTGCACCGGCACGCCGAGGCGGCTGGCCTTTTCGCGGTCGATGGTGAGTTCGAGCGCATTGCCGAGCACGGCGAGGTTGTTGTCGACGTCGGCGAGTTCGGGCCGCTGCTTGAGCGCCTGGGTCATGCGCGTGGCGTGGCCGGCCAGTTCGCCCGCATCGACCTGCGACAGCGAGTACTGGTACTCGGTTGGCGCCACGCGCGTGTCGAGCGCCACGTCCTGCACCGGCTTGAGGTACAAGGCCACGCCGGGAATGTGCGCGGCGGCCTGCTGCAGGCGCGGCAGCAGGCGTTCCAGCCCGTCGCGCTCGTGGCGCGGTTTGAGCACGATGCTGAGCTGGCCCTGGTTGAGCGTGGGGTTGATCGAGCCGGCGCCGATGAACGCGGCCACGCCGGCCACGCCGGGCACGGTGCGCACCGCCTCGGCGACGGCCTTGGTGCGTTCTTCCATGGCCGGGAAGGCGATGTTCTGGTCGGCCTGCACCACGCCGGTGACGAGGCCGGTGTCCTGCTCGGGCAGCAGGCCCTTGGGAATGATCACGTACAGCCCGATGGTGACCACCAGCGTGGCCAGCGCGATCAGCAGCGTGAGGCGCTGGCGCGCGAGCACCCAGTCGAGCGAGCGCGCATAGGCGTCGAGCGTGCGCAGCCACAAGTCGCGCGGCCGGCCGCTGCGAGCGGCCAGCGCCGCGACGTCGGCATGGTCGCCTGCCGGCAGTGCGTCGGCGCGCAGCAGGTAGGCGCACATCATCGGCGTGAGCGTGAGCGAGATCACCATCGAGATCGCCACCGCGATCGCGAGCACCCAGGCGAACTCGTGGAACAGCCGGCCGGTCACGCCGGGCATGAGCAGCAGCGGCAGGAACAC
Organism: Lysobacterales bacterium; assembly: GCA_014338185.1. Classification (GTDB taxonomy): domain Bacteria; phylum Pseudomonadota; class Gammaproteobacteria; order Xanthomonadales; family Rhodanobacteraceae; genus Dokdonella_A. Next base: position 2,478 of record QUBV01000015.1, read on the forward strand.
CGCGATCAGCGACACGGTCAGCGACAGCACCGTGAAGCCGATCTCGCGCGCGCCGATCTCGGCCGCCTCGCGCGGCTGCTTGCCCTGCTCGATGTAGCGCACGATGTTCTCGATCATCACGATCGCATCGTCGACCACGAAGCCGGTGGCCACGGTCAGCGCCATGAGCGACAGGTTGTCGAGCGAGAAGCCGGCGAAGGCCATCACGCCGAACGTGCCCAGCAGCGACAGCGGCACCGCCACCGACGGGATCACGGTGGCCCACAGCCGGCGCAGGAACACGAAGATCACCGCGATCACCAGCACCACGGTGAGGCCGAGCGTGAACTGCACGTCCTCGACCGAGGCGCGGATCGTCACGGTGCGGTCGGAGAACACCTCGAGCTTGACGTCGGCGGGCAGCAACGCCTGCAGCTGCGGCAGTTGCGCGCGGATGTCGGCCACTGTCTGCACGATGTTGGCGCCGGGCTGGCGGCGGATGTCGAGCAGCACCGCGGGCTTGCTGTTGGCCCACGCCGCGAGCTGGTCGTTCTCGACGCCATCGACCACCTGCGCCACGTCCGACAGCAGCACGGGCGCGTCATTCTTGTAGCTGATGATGGTGGAGCGGTATTCGGCGGCATTGGCGAGCTGGTCGTTGGTGCCGATCGAGAAGCTCTGCACGGTGCCGTTGAGGCTGCCCTTGGGCGCGTTGACGTTGGCTTGCGTGAGCGCGCTGCGCACGTCCTCGAGCGTGAGCCCGAGGTTGGCCAGCTGGGCCGGGTTGACCTGCACGCGCACCGCCGGGCGCACGTTGCCCGCGATCGACACCAGGCCCACGCCCGCGATCTGCGACAGGCGCTGGGCGAGGATCGAATCGGCGTAATCGTTGACCTCGCGCAGCGCGCGCGAGTCGGAGGTGAGCATGAGGGTCAGGATCGGCGCATCGGCCGGATTGACCTTGTTGTAGACCGGCGGGTACGGCAGGTTCGACGGCAGGGTGCCGCGCGCGGCATTGATCGCGGCCTGCACGTCCTGGCCCGCGTTGTCGATGTCGCGGCCCTGGTCGAACTCGATGATGATGGTCGACAGCCCGGCCGAGCTGTCCGAGGTCATCAGCGTCACGCCCGAGATCTGGCCGAGCTGGCGCTCCAGCGGCGTGGTCACCAGCGTGGCCATGGTCGACGCGCTCGCACCCGGGTACTGGGTGGTGACGATGAGGCTGGGCGCCTCGATGTCGGGCAGCGCGGCCACCGGCAGCGCGCGATAGCCGATCACGCCCAGCAGCAGCAGCGCGAGCATGAGCAGCGAGGTCGCGATCGGGCGGCGGATGAACAGCGTCGAGAAACTCATGCGCCGCTCCGCCGGATGCGTGGCACGGCGTTTGCGCGACGCGAGCGCGGCGATCCGGCGCGTGGACCGGGGTTGGGCCGGTTCATGGCTCAGTGCCTCGGGCCGCGCCCACCACCACCCGACGGGCCGCCGGCCGCCTTGAGCTTGGCCAGCTCCTCGGCGCTGAGCGGCGCCGCGGCCTGGCCGGGCGCGAGCGGCTGCACCTTGCTGCCGGGCTTGAGGCGGAACTGGCCTTCGGTGACCACGCGCGTGCCGGCGCTGAGCCCCTTGCTCACGAGCACGTTGCTGTCGCCCGCGTCACCACCGGGTTGCACCGGCTGCATCGCCACCGTGTCGTCGGGTTGCAGCACGTAGGCGTAGCTGCCTTCGGGGCCGCGCTGCACCGCGGTCGCCGGCACCACGATGCCGTCCTCGACCGTACGCACCCTGACACGCACGTTGACGAACTGCCCCGGCCACAAGGTGCTGTCGGCGTTGTCGAACTCGGACTTGACCTTGAACGTGCCGGTGGCGGTGTCGATCTGGTTGTCGATCACCTTGAGCACGCCGGTGGCGATGATGTGGGCATCGGTGCGGTCGAGCGCCGCGACCTCGACGCCATCGGGATCGGCCGCGAGCGCATCGCGCACCGCCGCGAGGTTCTGCTCGGGCAGCGTAAACATCACGTTGAGCGGGTGCACCTGGGTGAGCGTCACGATGCCGGTGCCATTGGCACTGACGAGGTTGCCCACGTCGACCTGGCGGATGCCCGCGATGCCGGTGATCGGGGCGACGATGCGGGTGTAGCCGAGCTGGGTCTGCGCATTGCTGATCGCGGCATCGTCGGCCGCCACGATCGCCTGCTGCTGGCGCACGCTCTGGCGCTGGTTCTCCAGGTCCTGGCCCGACACGAAGTTGCGCTTCATGAGTTCCTCGTAGCGCGCCAGCGTGCTTTGCGAGGCGGTCAGCAGTGCCATGTCCTGCTTCTTCTTGGCCAGCGCCTGGTCGTAGGCGGCCTGGAACGTGCGTGGATCGATCTCGGCGATGAGTTGGCCCTGCTTGACCTCCTGGCCTTCGCCGAAATGCAGCGCCTTGAGCTGGCCACTCACCTGCGCGTTGACCGTCACCGTGTTGAGCGCCTGCACCGTGCCCAGCGCGGTGAGATACACCGGCACGTCCTGCGCGACCGCGGCAACCACCGTGACGGGCACGGGCGCGCTGTCGCCACCGCGCTGCCAGCCGGCGCCGCCGGCAGTGCCGCGCGAGGAATACATGCGCCAGCCGATCACGGCGACGAGGGCGACGGCGACGACGATCAGCGCGATTTTCCAACGCGACATGAGGCAGGTCCTTGCGGCTTGCGGGCAGGGCGGAAACATCACCGCGGCGAGGTGCGAAGGCTAGCAGCCGCGGCTGTATGGTGGAGCGCAACAGCGCGTAAATCCCTCTTTACAAAGCCCGTCCGCGCGCACGCGCAGGCGTGCGGCGCATCCGCTGCGCCACCGGGTACCGGCCGGGCTTGGGATGCCCAGACCACGCCACCATGTGCAAGGTTCCCGCGGCGTACCAGGACGCTTCCTGGCGACGATGCCGCGGCCCACCAAGGCATGCTGATGAACCAGACCTGTGAGTTGCCCGCGTTGCCGCACGCGCCGATCCCGGCCGCGAGCCTGGATCCGCCGCCGCCGGCCGCTGCACGCGAGGCGGTCGCGGTGCTCGCGGGCGGCTGTTTCTGGTGTGTGGAGGCGGTGTTCCGCGAGCTCGAAGGCGTGCTCGGCGTGCGCGCGGGCTATTGCGGCGGCAGTACCGACAGTGCCAGTTACGAGGCGGTGTGCAGCGGCACCACCGACCACGCCGAGGCCATCGAGATCCGCCACGACCCGCAGCGCATCCGCTTTGCCCAGCTGCTGCGCGTGTTCTTCGCGGTGGCCCACGATCCGACCCAGCGCGATGGCCAGGGCAACGACCGCGGTCGCCAGTACCGCTCGGCGATCTTCTGCGCCGATGCGACCCAGCACCAGATCGCGCGCAGCTACATCGACCAGCTCGATGCGGCCGGCGTGTTCGCCGCGCCGATCGCCACCGAGCTCTTGCCACTGCGGCGTTTCCATCCCGCCGAGGCCTGCCACCAGGACTACGCCGCGCGCCATCCGCAACAGCCCTACATCGCGCTGGTCGCCGCGCCCAAGGTGGCCAAATTGCAGGCGCAGTTCGGCAGCTGGCTCAAGCCGGGCGCCGCGCGCGGAGTGCGTGCATGAGCCTGCGATCGGCATCCGGCCACGACCTCACGCCGCTGGCGCCGGACGAACGCGAGCGGCGCGCCGCGCGCCTCACGCCCGAGCAGCGCCATGTACTGCTCGCGAGCGGCACCGAGCGGCCGTTCTGCGGCGGCCTGCTGCATGAGCACGGCGCGGGCGTGTTCGCCTGCGCGCTGTGCGACCTGCCGCTGTTCGCCGCGACCGCCAAGTTCGACTCGGGTACCGGCTGGCCCAGTTTCAGCGCAGCGTTCGATCCGGCGCACCTGCGCGAACTGCGCGACACCAGCCACGGCATGATCCGCACCGAGATCCGTTGCGCGCGCTGCGACAGCCACATCGGCCACGTGTTCGACGACGGCCCGCCGCCAACCGGCCTGCGCTACTGCATGAACTCGGCCGCGCTGGCGTTTCGTCCCGGCTGATCGATCGACCGTGCGGCGCCATCGCGGCCGACTCCAGCCCACGCGCCGACCGGCTCGCGATCCGCGAGGCATCGAAGAACTGGAAATCGATCCATCACTGGAAGCCGGCATTGCAGCGCTTCCAGTTGATGTTCGGCGAAGAGCGCGTGCCACTGGGTGCGCTGTGAAAATCGAGGTTACACCGTTCGTTTGACAGACCCCACGAAGCGGTGTCGACTTGAATCGTTAGGCGCGGCCACGGAACAGTGAGTTGTTTTGGTTGTGGAAAGTCGACTCTGGAAAGTCGACTCTGACCCCAGTTTCCAACGGTGACATGCCGACCGTCGCTCAGCGCAGGCCCGTCGCTGGCTGGTGGGGACGGCTGCGCAGGTAGGCCGGCAGGATGTGACGAGCGCTGAGCGGCGCGACCTCGACCGGGTAGGGCGGCTGCGGGTCGATCCAGCACAGCTGCTCGATCTCGGCCTGGGCGCGCGGCGTGCCGGCGATGCGCACCACCCAGGCGTCGCCGCGCACGCGCATGCCGGCCTCGTGCACCGCGTCGGCCTCGAACTCGCCCAGCGGCACGGCGCTGCCGGCAACCGGGCGCACGCCCAGTTCCTCGGCCAGTTCGCGCGCGAGCGTGGCGAGCGCATCCTCGCCCGCGACGGGTTTGCCGCCGGGCTGGATGAAGATGCGCGAGCCGCGCTTGCGCACCAGCAGCACGCGACCGGCGTCGTCGGCGATCACCGCGGCCACGGTGCGGATCACGCGGGCTTGGCTCATTGCGCCGGCCTGGCAGATTGGCCGTGCGGGCCGCGGCGTGCAGGTCCGTCGAAATCGAGCACCACGATGGTGTCGTCGGCCACGGCGGCTGGCGGCTGCGCGTTCGTGGTCATGCGTTGCCACAACCCGCGCAACCATGCCGACAGCGCGCGCCGTGGCGGTGTCGGCTCGCGCAGCGCGCGTCCGACCGCATCGCGTCCGGTGGTGGGCGAGGCGGCATACACGCGCGCTTCGGTCACCTGCGCGGCCAGCGCGGCCGGTACCGGCAGGCGGAAGCGCACCGCATCGACGCGGTATTGGTCGCGCGCAAGCCGGTCGCCCTTGCCATCGAGCCAGTCCACCGTGACGTTGCCGTCGAAGCGCGGCAGGCGCAGGTCGACCAGCGCGCCCGGGCTCCAGCGTGCGCCGTCGAACATCACGCTGGCCTCGTCGCTGGGGCGCTCCAGCACCAGTGCGGGATCGCCGAGCAGGTTGTACATCTCCACCAGCACGCGGTCGGTGGTCTCGCGCTTGGCACGCACCAGCGCCTCGCCGATCGTCGCGCCCGGCCGCAGCAACTGCGAAATCACGGCCTTGCTGTAGGGCAGCGTGGGCGAATTGCGCCACGACGCCGCGAACACCGCCACCGCGCCCTTGCCCGGTTCGCGCAGGAAGCGTTCGCCGATCGAGTCCTCGGTCGGGTTGTCGAACGGCGCCGAATAGCAGGTCATCGACAGCACCATCGGCAGCCGCTCGCCGTTGCCGAGACTGCCCACGTCATCGAGCGTGAACAGGTCCTGGTTGTTGGTGAGGTCGGGTGGGCCGGTGCGCCAGATGTAGCGCCCGCCGTGGCCGATGAAGTGCACGAGCAGGCGGCCCTGGTCGATGCCGTCGTGGATCGCGCGCTGGTGCGCGGCGTTGGCGCTGAGCTCGGGCGTGGCGTAGACCTTGTCGGCGACGAAGCCTTCGGCCGCGAGCGTGGCCGCGAGCTGGTCGGAGGCGGAATGGAAGCTGCGCACCTCGTCGGCGATGAACATCACGTCGCGCCGCCACGCACCCAGTTGCGGCTTGCTCTGGTAGTCGATGGTCTTGGCGACGATCGCGCCGACTTCCTCGGGCTTGACCACCGGCAGGCGCCCGACCGCGACCACCGGGTGCCAGTCGCCCGGCTCGACCGCGCCGTACCAGTTGTCGCTGGCCGACTGGCCTTCGGGCGAGGGGAACTGCCAGGTCGGGATGAGGTTGCGGTCGGCGAGCTTTTTCGGCACGTCCTTGTAGGTGCCACCGGGCACCGCGCCGAAGTGGCCCGGGAACAGCAGCTCGCGATCGGTCCACTTGGCATAGGCCAGGTCGTTGTAGGTCTCGTGGCGGATGTCGAAGCTCGCATCGCCCACCAGCAGCAGGAAGCGCACGCGCTTGGGCCAGCGGTGGTAGGCCGCATCGACGAGGTTGCGGATCGCCTGCGGGTGGCTGATGCCATGGTTGAACTGATCGTAGACCTCGTCGATGTCGAGCACGGCGACCGACAGCCCGCGCTGGCGGTGGAACTGCGCCAGCGGCAGGATCGCCTCGTGCAGGCTCGGATGGGTCACGATGAGATAGTCGTAACCCTGTGCGGGCGCCTGCCACTGTTCGCCGCGCACCGCGCGCAGCGCGGTCGGACGCAGGAACGCATCCCCGGGCAGCGGGTACAGCTCGGTATCGGGCGTCGCCGCCGCATAAGCCAGGCGCCCGCCGCCGAGGGCATGGCCGCTGCGGCGCACGCCGTCGCTGCCGTACAGCACCGGCGCGCTGGCGGCATGCGAGCGCAGCTCGAGCGCCACCTCGCCCTCGCGCGCGCGCAGCGGCAGCCGCGTGGTGTCGAGGTCGCCCGCGATCGGATAGACCGCTTCGAGCCAGTTGAACATCACCACGTCGATGAGATCGTTCTGCGCCAGGCTCGATGCGCGGCGCCTGGCCACCTGCATCACCAGCGTGTTGCCCGTGGCCTTGAGCCGGGCGGCCGGCACCACCAGCGCCTGCACGGTCTCGTCGCGGTCGTGCCACATGCGCGGGGCCAGTTCCTGGCCATTGAGCGTGAGCTTGAGCACGTGGTCGAAGGGCCGGTCGTCGCGCCGCGCACCGCCACCGATCTGCGACAGGCCGCGCAGGTTCAGGCGCAGCGTGACCTCGCCGCCGCGCGCGTCGAAATCGGGCAGGTCGAAATCGATCGTCACCGGCTGCGGATCGACCTGGGTGAGCTTGGCCCACATCCACACGTCCGGTTCCTCGCCCGGCTGCTGCTGCTCCTGGTCGAGTCGGATCATGAGGTTGTCCTGCTCCAGGTGCAGGCGCCGCTGCGCGCGACCGCTGGCGACCGCGGGCGCGGCCGCCTCGCGCAGGCGCGCGTGCGGGCCCGGCGTGGCCGCAAGCAGGTACACGTTGTGCACCGCATAGGGATCGAACCATGACTCGGGTCCGTGCAGCTGGCGGCCGAGCCACTCGATGCGATCGCCCGCGGCGAAGCGCTCGCCGCGCGCGACCACGCGCAGCGGCACTTCCTCGCCGCGCCAGCTCAGCACGAGGTCGTCGGCCTTGCAGTCGGCCAGTCCCGGCTGCGCGGCCACGATCGCGGCGTGGTCGAGCGCGTACACGCCGCTCTGCTCGAGCTCGATGTGCAGGCGGCCCTCGCAGGCATGCGCGGGCGGCGCCAGCAAGGCAAGGAGTAGCGCGGCGGTGCGCAGGAGGGACAGGCGTGGGAGCATGGGCGGGGTCGGCCGCACGGGACGGGCGCGCGCGGCAGCAGCATCGGGAACCGGCAAGGCTAGCCGGCGCGCCACGCGCCCGCAACCGCGGTCCCGTTCATGCGTGCGCGGCGGGTGCGCCGTAGTAGTGCGCGAGCAGGCTCGCGACCGCGGGTGCGGCGCGGCGCAGCAGCGCGGGGTCGGAGAAATGCAGCTCGCTCGTCACCGCGAAGAACTCGTCGGCGCTGTCGGCCGCGTAGGGATCGATGAGGGTGTCGCGGCCGTGGTCGAGCGCGCGGCACAGCGCATCGTAGGCGGCCTGCATCGTGCTGATCCAATCGCGGCGTGCGATGTGCGCGGGCAGGCGCGGCACGCCGTCGGCCGGGCCGTCGAGCATGTCGAGCTTGTGTGCGATCTCGTGCACGACCACGTTGAAGCCGTCGAACGGCTGCGCGAGGTCGGTGGCGACATCGGCCCACGACAGGATCAGCGGGCCGCGCTCCCACGCCTCGCCGATGAGCTCGTCGGCGCCTTCGGTGACCACGCCCGAGTCCTCGTCGTGGTACTGCCGCTGCACGCGAAACTCGCCCGGATACACGATGACCTCGCGCCAGCCATCGAGCCAGCGCGCGTCCAGGCCCAGCACGGGCAGGCTCGCCAGTGCCGCGATCGCGAGGCACTGGCCCGGCTCGAATTCGTGGCCTGCGGCGGCGCTGAAGGTCTTGCGCGCGAGGAAGCGCGCCGCGAGCGCGCGCAGGCGCGCGAGCGCGGCTGCGTCGAGCGTGGCGAACAGCGGCGATGACGCCAGCAGCGCCTGCCAGTCGGGGTCGGCGATCGCGGCCACCGCAGCGCGCGTCGCCCACCAGCGACGCAGCACCTGGATCATGTGCGCACCCGCGCCGCTGCGCGCGGTGCCCGCCGCCGCCGCACCGCTTGCCTACTTGATCGCGCCGGGCACCAGCGACTGCCAGCGGTAGGTCGGCCGGTGCGGCGTGGTGACCGCGGGGGCCACCGCATCGCCGGTCGAGCCGGCGCCACGCGCGGCCGTCGCGGCACCCGCATCGGTACTGCCGCGCGTGCTTGCGGCGGCAGGCAGGGCGGGCAGGGTCGCGGCATCCTCGTTGCAATCGGTGGCGGCACCGGGCCGGCCCATGGCACCCGAGGCGCCGTAGTCGGCCGTGGCGAAGGCCGCCGCAGCGACCTCGTCGGGCACGGACTGGCGGGCAAGGACGCTGGTGCTGGCAACGCAACCCGCGCCCATGATGAGGGCGACGATCAATGCTTTCATGGCAAGGACTCCTGGCGCTGCGCCGAGGAAGCGCCAATGCTCGCACGAGTGGCGACACGGCTCCATCAGCTTGGTGTAAAGAACTGCATGGGGCGTGCCAGCGGTGGCGAGGCCATGCAAGCGCCCTGCCATGCGCATGCCGCGGTCGCGACCCCTGTCCACTGTCCGCGCGCGGACATCCGCCGGACGGGGCGCGACCGGCTGGCGGTCGCCACGTACACTGGTGTGGTGCCCGCTTCCGGCCAGGCGATGTCCAAGCCCGCGTTGTCCACCCAGGCCACCCCCCTGCGCGCCCTGTTGCTCGAACTGGGCCGGGCGCGCGAGTGCTCGGGCCAGGACCTCGCAAGCCGGCTCGGCCTGAGCCGCACCGCGGTGTGGAAGCAGGTCGAGCGGCTGCGCGCGGCCGGGGTCGACATCGAGGCGGTGGCGGGCCGCGGCTATCGGCTGGCCGCGCCGCCCGACCTGCTCGATGCGCAGGCGATCGCCGCGGCGCTGCCCGCGGCGCTGCGCCGGCGCCTGGGCATGCTCGAAGTGGCCTGGCAGCTCGATTCCACCAACAGCGCCCTGTTGCGCCGCATCGAGACGGGCCTGGCCGACCGCAGCGTGTGCCTGGCCGAGCAGCAGAGCGCGGGCCGCGGCCGTCGCGGCCGGCCGTGGCGGATGCCGCTCGCGGGCGGGCTCGCGCTGTCGCTGTACCGGCGCTTCGATGGCGCGCTGGCGAGCCTGGCGGGACTCAGCCTCGTGGCCGGCCTGGCCGCGGCCGAGACACTGGCAGCCTGTGGCGTGGCCGGTGTCGGTCTCAAGTGGCCCAACGACCTGGTCGCACGTGGCGCCAAGCTCGGCGGCGTGCTGGTCGAACTCGGCGGCGAGGCACTGGGACCGTGCCATGCGGTGATCGGCGTGGGCATCAACCTGCGCCTGGGCACGACACTGGCGGCGATCGGGCAGCCCGCGATCGACTTGGCCACGCTGGGCCCGCCGCCGCCGCGCAACCTGCTCGCGGCGCGGCTCATCGCTGCGCTGGAGCGCGCGATCGACGAGTTCGCGCAGGTCGGCCTGGGCCCGTTCGCGGCGCGTTACGCGCGGCTGGACGTGCTGCGCGGGCAGCCGGTGCAGGTGCTGCACGCGGGCGGCAGCCGGCCCGGCATCGCGCGCGGCATCGACGCGCGCGGCGCGCTGCGGGTGGCCTTCGACGAGGGTGAACGCGCGATCGACAGCGGCGAGGTGAGTGTGAGGACGAACCGATGAAATTGCTGGTCGACATCGGCAATTCGCGTGTGAAGTGGGCCAGCCTCGGGCGCGAGGGGCTGGTTCCCGGCGGCGCGTTCGCGCATGCGGGGCAAGCGCTGCCCGAGCTGCTCGCGCGCGAATGGCGCACGCTCGCGGGTGTCACCGCGGTATGGGTGGCGAGCGTGGTCGGCGCCGCGGTCGAAGCCGAACTGGGCCAGTTCGTGCGCGAGCGCTTCGGCCGCGTCGCCCATTTCGTGCGCAGTCCGGCCGCGGCACTGGGCGTGCGCAACGCCTACGCCCAGCCGCAGCAGTTGGGCGTGGACCGCTTCCTCGCGCTGGCCGCCGCGCATGCGCGCTCGCCCGCGCTGCAGGTGCTGGCCAGCGTCGGTACCGCGCTCACGATCGATGCGCTCACGGCCGACGGCATGCACCTGGGCGGCCTCATCCTGCCCAGCCCGATGCTGATGCGCCGCACCCTCGGCAACGCGACCGCACGCGTCGAGACGCAGGGGGGCAGCTACCAGGCTTGGCCGGCCTCGACCGCGGATGGCGTGTACAGCGGTGCGCTGGTGGCGGCGGTGGCGGCGATCGGGCACTTCCATGGCGCGCTGGAGCGGCGCTGCGAGGCACGCGCGGCGCTGCTGCTCGCGGGCGGCGGCAGCGACGAACTGCTGCCGCTGCTGCCCGCCGCGCAGCGCGTGCCCGACCTGGTGCTGCAGGGCCTGGCGTTGTGGGCGCGCACGCCGCCGGCGTGACGCGGCGGCAGGCACGGCGCTGCTAGACTCGCGGTCCGGCTCGCCCCGCCCGCTTTCGGTTGTCATGGTTGCCCGCATCCTGTTCCTGCTGCTGCTCGCGCTCAATCTCGGCGCCGCTGCGTGGCTGGTGTTCGCGCCCGCGCGCGAAACGCGCCGCGCCGCGCTGACCGACCCGGGCGTGCCGATGCTGCAACTGCTGGCCGAACGCGATGCCGCGATCGCGCAACCGGAGCTGGACAGCCTGCCCGAGAGCGAGGCCGACCTGGCCAACGACGTGTGCCGCACGCTGGGGCCGTTCCACACCCAGGCCGATGCGCGCGCCGCGGCCACCGCGCTGCGGCCGCTGGTCAAGCGCAGCCGCACGCGCGAGACGCAGCAGACGCAGACGCGCGGCTACTGGGTGTACTTCGCGGCCGCTCCAAGCCGCGAGCAGGCGCTGGCCAGCGCGCGCCAGCTGGCCGAGCGCAAAGTGCGCGACTACTACGTGATCACCGCGGGCGAGCAGCAGAACATGATCTCGCTCGGCCTGTTCCGCGACCAGGGCAATGCCGAGCGGCGGCGCGCCGAACTGGCCGCGCTCGGCTTCGATCCCAGGATCGCCACGCGCAGCGAGGACCTGCCGCTGTACTGGATCGACTTCGCGCTGGTCGGCAACGAACTGCCGGCCGATTTCGCCGCCACGGTGCCGATGCCCGGCGGCGCGAGCGTGGCGCCGGTGGCCTGCTTTTGATCCGTGGCGGTGCGGGCTACACTGCGCGCCGCGCCGCTTTAGCTCAGTTGGTAGAGCAACCGCCTTGTAAGCGGTAGGTCATCTGTTCGAGTCAGATAAGCGGCATACCCCTTGCGCGCGCCGCGCTGCCGCGCGCGCACCGGTCAGGGATTGATGCGGATCGGCAGCGGCACGCGCACGCGCTCCCACAGCGCCTGCATGTCCGCATCCGACAGCGCGATGCAGCCGTCGGTCCAGTCCACGCCCGGGTTGAGCTGCAGCCAGGCGCGGAACGCCGCGTTGTTGGGCTGGCCGTGGATCATGATGTCGCCGCCGGGTGCGACGCCACGCGCACGCGCCTGCCGCCGGTCGGCCGCGTTGGGATAGGAAATGTGGATCGAGCGGTAGTACGCGCTCGCGGCGTTCTTGTAGTCGAGCACATAATCGCCCTCGGGCGTGCGCCGGTCGCCCTCGCGCGTCTTGTGCCCGAGCGGGTTGCCGCCCAGCGCCACCGCATAGCTCGCCAGCAGCGTGTCGCCCGCGTACACCGACAGGCGCCGCGCCGCCTTGTCGACCACGATGTGGCTGGCCCGGATCGCGGCCGGGGTGGCGGCCTGCGCGGGTGCGCAGGTGGCGAGCGTGGCGAGCAGCAGCGTGGCGATCATGGCGATGGCGCGGGTGGGGAGCGCCGATCCTGGCCAATCGCGCCCGCGTGCGCCACGGGCGCGGGGTTCTTCCGCGCCGCGCCCGTACCCGCTCGCGGCCGCATGCGCGCTCATCCCTGCGCCTCGAACAGCTCGGCCTGCGCGGGCGTATCGTCGGGATCGATGAAGTTGGCCAGCCCCACGCCGACCAGCCGGTACAGCGTGGTCGCGGGCAGCTCGATGCGTTCGCGCAGCTGCAGGGCCATGCGCGCGACCTCGGCCGCCGAGCCTGGTGGCTGCACCGGCGTGAGGCTGCGCGTGAGGATGCGGAACTCGCGGGTCTTGAGCTTGAGCACCACGGTGCGCGCGATGCGCCGGCTGCGCCGGCTCGCGCTCCAGCTGCGCTGGGCGAGGTCACGGATCATCGCGGTGGTGGTCGCCAGTGGCACGTCGCTGCTCAGGGTGTCCTCGCACGAGATCGAGCGCGTCGGCCGGTCGGGATGCACCTGGCCATGGTCGATGCCATGCGCCAGTTCGGACAGGCGGCGGCCGTGGCGGCCAAAGCGTGCTTCCAGCGCATGCACCTCGCACGCGCGCAGTTCGCCCACGGTGCGGATGCCGAGTGCGGCCAGGCGCGCCTCCATCACGCGGCCCACGCCATGGATGCGTGCCACCGGCAGTGGCGCGAGGAAGTCGAGCACCTGGTGCGGCTTGATCACGAACAGGCCGTCGGGCTTGCGCCAATCCGAGGCGATCTTGGCGAGGAACTTGGCCGGCGCCACGCCGGCCGACGCGGTGAGGCCGGTTTCCGCGCGGATCTGCGCGCGGATCGCCTGCGCGATCGCGGTCGCGCTGCCGAGCGTGGAGGTGGCTGCGGTGACGTCGAGGTAGGCCTCGTCCAGCGACAGCGGTTCCACCAGGTCGGTATGGCGCAGCAGGATCGTCCGCACCTGTTGCGACACCGCCTTGTAGCGCGCGAAATCCGGTGGCACGAAGATCGCGTCCGGGCACAGCCGTTCGGCCCGCGCCGCGGGCATGGCCGAGCGCACGCCGTGGCGCCGCGCCTCGTAGCTGGCCGCGCACACCACCGAGCGCGCGCCGCGCCAGGCCACCACCACGGGTCGCCCGCGCAGCGAGGGATCGTCGCGTTGCTCGACCGAGGCGTAGAACGCGTCCATGTCGATGTGGATGAACTTGTGCATGGCCGGACCGGCGGACTGGCGCATCCGCCTACGCGATGATGCGCGATTTTCCTGCACCGTGCCGCGCCGGGTGGCGGCAGCCGGTCGCCGCCGCGGACGCGATGCTTGGCGCGTGTGGATGATGGAGCAACGCGCATGCACCGGTGGCTCACAGGATGGCTCGCACTCGCGCTTGCTGGCGCGGCACCGGCGCTGTCCGCGCAGGGAGTGTATCGCTGCGATGGCGCCGATGGCGCGATCATCTTCCAGGACCATGCCTGCGCCGCGGGCCAGCGCCAGCGCGAAGTGGTGATCGTGGCGGCGCCCGGGTGGACGCCCTCGCCCAGCTACCGCGTGGCTGATCCAGCGCCGGCCCGGCGCCACCGGCCCCGGACGCGCACGGCGCGGGCCGAGCCGCGCTCGTGGCAGTGCCGCGCCAGCAACGGCGAGGTCTTCCACCGCCACGCGCGCTGCCCGGCCACGCTGCGCGGCGCGGCGGGCAAGACCGTGATCACAGTGACGGCGACGCCGATCACGCGGCGCGCGGCGTGCCGCGCGATCGAGCGCGGCCACCAGCGTGGCCACGAGCGTGACGAGCGGGTGTCGAGCTACCAGCGCAACCTCGGCCAGGATCCATGCCGGTGGCTGTGAGCCCGCGGCTCGCCGCGACGCGGCCATGGCGGTTAGGATGCAGGTCCGCCCGTGGCCAGGAGTGCGTGATGTCCACACCGATGCGTTGCCTGTGCGCGGTCGCCGCGCTGCTGCTGCTGGCCGCATGTTCGCCTTCGCCGCAAACGGGTGCGCCGGCCGGCGCGCAGGCGCCTGCGGGCGGCGCTGGCGCCGACTCCGCGCAGCAGGCCAAGGCGCTGGGCATGTACCGCGACATGCTCGCGGGCCAGCAGTGGGAACTGGCCGCGCCGATCGGCAAGGAAATCGTCGACAAATACCCGGGCAGCGCAGCCGCGGCCGAAGTGCAAAAGACGCTGGCCGATGCCAGCGCCAAGGCCGACGCCGAAGCCACGCGCCGGCGCCTCGCGGCGCTGTGGATCTACCAGTCGGGCAAGGAATCGGGCGCCGACCAGGTCACCGCCTCGATCTACAGCCGCGACCTGGCCGCGGCCAACCGCGTGCGGCTGATCCTGCGCCGCCACGCCAAGTGGGGCCAGAGCGTGTACCTGTTCGGCAGCGGCAAGGGCTTCGCCTGCAAGGGCGTGTGCAAGCTCGAGGCGAGCTTTGACGGGCAGCCGGCAAAGCTCGCCGCGTTCCTGCCCGACAGCGGCGAACCGGCGATCTTCATCAAGGACGACAAGGGCTTCATCGCCAGGCTCGCGGGCACCCGCCTGCTCACGATCAAGGTGACCGAGAAGGGCAAGGATGCGCGCGAGCTCGGCTTCGAGGTCGGCGGCTACGACGCGGCGAAATTCCCGCAGCTGGCTGGTTCGCGCAAGTAGCACGCGCTCACACCGCGTCGGTTGCGCCGGTGGCGAGGCGTACGCCGGTCGCCACCACTTCGTAGTGGTGGTGCGAGAGCACGCGCAGTTCGCCACCGTCGGCCAGGCACACCTTGGCGATGCGCTCGATCCAGGCATTGTCCCGGTGCGCGGGCTCGACGTAGACATGCACCTCGTAGTCGCGTCCGTCGCTGCCGCGCGCGTGGTACAGGTGCTTGAGGACGAGATTGATCGGACCGCGTGGCACGTCGCATGCTCCAGCCTGCGCGCATTGTGCGACGGCGCCCCGGGCATTGCACGGGCGCGTACACTGCGCATGGCCGCCGCAGTGGAGACGCATCATGGCAAGCCTCATCCAGTCCGTCGCACTCGCCGCCGCGTTCGCACTCGGCAGCGCCGGTGGGCCGCCGGTATCCGGCCCGCAGGTGGGCGCGATGGCGCCGCCGTTGCGCCTGCAGGACCAGCACGGCACCTGGCACACGCTGGAGGCCGAGCGCGGCAAGTGGCTGGTGGTGTACTTCTACCCCAAGGATTTCACGCCCGGCTGCACCACCCAGGTGTGTGCGTTCCGCGATGACATCGTGGCGCTGCGCAAGGCCGGCGCCAAGGTATTCGGCGTGAGCCTGGACGATGTTCAGTCGCATGCCGAGTTTGCGGCGAAGTACCAGGTGCCGTTTGCGCTGCTGTCCGACGCGCAGGGCAGCGTCGCGCGCGCCTGGGGTGTGTATGCCGAGCGCGCGGGCGTGGCCTGGGCGCGGCGCGAGACGTTCCTGATCGATCCGCAGGGACGCGTGGCCAGGCGTTACGTCGATGTCGATCCGCAGGAGAACGCGCGCCAGGTGCTCGCCGACCTCGATGCGCTCCGCCAAGCCGCGCAGTGAGGCTGCGCGCGCGCCGCGCGCACCGCGCGTTGCCAGTTTCGCGCCACAGGTGGGCGCGTGCTGCCGCGTGCTCATCCTCGGCACCGTGCCCAGCCCGCGTTCACTCGAACTGCGGCAGTCCTACGGCCACCACCAGAACCTGTTCTGGCCCTTCATGGGCGAGCTGTTCGATGCGGGGCCGCAGTTGCCCTACGCACAGCGCGTCGCACGGCTGCAGGCCCACGGCGTGGGCATCTGGGACGTGCTCGCGCAGTGCCGCCGCCGCGGCGCGCTCGACAGCGACATCCTGCGCGCGAGCGAGGTGCCCAACGACATCGCGGGCCTGCTCGCGGCGCATCCGGAGACGGGCGCGATCGCGCTCAACGGCGCCAAGGCGCACGAGCTGTTCCGGCGCCGCATCGTGCCGCAGCTGCCCGCGCCACGACTGGCCGCGCTGCGCATCCTCGCCCTGCCCTCGACCAGTCCCGCCAATGCCTCGATCCCGCGCGCGACCAAGCTCGCGCGCTGGCGCGCACTGGTCGCACTGGCCGCGCCGCCGCATTGACTCGCGCTGGCGCTGGCACAAGACTGCGCGAGGTCCATGTCCTTGGAGGCCAACCATGAATGCTTCGATCCGCTGCGCCGTCGTGCTCGCCCTCGCGCTGGGTGCATCCGCGGCCAGCCCGCTCGCGCAGGCCGAGCGCGCCAATCTCGACTGCAAGCTCAAGTTCTCGCTCACGGGCTGGGCGGCGTTCTACAAGCATGCCGAAGGCTCCGGCACGGTCACTTGCGACAACGGCCAGCGCATGCGCGTGAAGATCAGCGCCAAGGGTGGCGGGCTCACCATCGGCAAGTCGCGCATCGACGATGGCACCGGCAAGTTCAGCAACGTGCGTACGATCAGCGACGTGCTCGGCACCTATGTGCAGGGCGACGCGAGCGCGGGCGCGGTCAAGGCCGCCACCGCGCAGGTGCTGACCAAGGGCACGGTGTCGCTGGCGCTGGCGGGGACCGGCGAGGGCGTCGCGCTGGGTGTGAGCTTCGGCGGCTTCACCATCAAGCGCGCCACCCAGGGCGTCGACAGCCGCTGATGCGGGCGGCGCGCCGCGCGCCGCACATGACTTGTGGAGGTTGACGCGGCGCGGCCGCGGGGCGAGCCTTGCGCCTTCGCACACGTGGAGGCGCCGATGCGATCGATCCTGTGGTGGCTGATGGGCGTGCTCGCGCTCGCCTGCTTCGCATTGCCCGCGCAGGCGGCGCCTGGTGCGCCCGGCGCACGCGAGTTCCCGCCGGGCCTGCAGATCCCGGAGGCCGCGCGCACCGGCCCCGACTTCGACGTCGACCGCGCGACCCAGGCCTACCTCGACCTGCTCACGCCCGAGCAGCGCGCGCTGTCGGATGCCTACTTCGAAGGTGGCTACTGGCTGCAGCTGTGGGGCTTCCTGTACGGGCTGGGCGTGTGCGCGCTGTTGCTGCTGAGCGGCCTGTCGCGTTGGATGCGCGACCTGTCCGAGCGCCTGCTGCGGCGAACCTACCTGCAGAATGCGCTCTACGTGGCGCTGTGGCTGGTGGCCGGCTTCGTGTTGGCCCTGCCGCTGTCGATCTACGCCGACTTCTACCGCGAGCACCAGTACGGCCTGGCCACGCAGGACTTCGGCGGCTGGTTCGGCGACCAGCTCAAGGGCCTGGCGATCGGCCTGGTGGTGATGCCGTGGCTGGTCGCGCTGCTGTATCGGGCGGTCCGCCGCGTCGGTGCGCGCTGGTGGCTGTGGGGCAGCGGCGGGGCGCTCGTGTTCTTCGTGATCAGCGCGATGCTGGCGCCGGTATACCTCGCGCCGCTGTTCAACGACTACAAGCCGCTGCGGGACGGCACGGTGCGCGATGCGGTGTTTTCGCTCGCGCGTGCCAACCAGATCCCGACCGACAACGTGGTCGAGTTCGACGCCTCGCGCCAGACCACGCGCATCAGCGCCAACGTGTCGGGTTTCGCCGGCACCACGCGCGTGGCGCTCAACGACAACCTGCTCGACAAGACCTCGCTGCCCGAGATCAAGGCGGTGATGGGCCACGAGATGGGCCACTACGTGCTCAACCACTCCATGCGCCTGATCATCTACCTCACGCTCGTGATCGGCTTCGCGTTGTGGTTCACCCAGCGTGGCTTCGATGCGCTGCTCGCACGCTGGGGCGCGCGCCTGGGCCTGCGCGATCGCGCCGACACCGCGGCGCTGCCGCTGGCGTGGGCGGTGCTGACGCTGTTCTTCTTCCTCGCCACGCCCGTGACCAATTCGATCACGCGCCAGGCCGAGGCCGAAGCCGACATGTTCGGGCTCGACGCGGCGCGCGAACCGTACGGGTTTGCGATGGCCGCGATGCGGCTGTCGACCTACCGCAAGATCCACCCCGGCCCGCTCGAGGAGATCGTGTTCTACGACCATCCCAGCGGCTACGCGCGGGTGCGCGGCTCGATGATCTGGCTCAAGGAGAACCAGGCCCTGCTGCAGCGCGAGTCGACCGCGCCCACGCCCTGAGCCGCGCATTCACTGCTGCGCAGTGGCAGGCAGCTTGCGCGCCTGCCACTGCGCCAGCGCGGCGGGCTTGTGCCAGGCGCGGTACAGCTCGATGCAGCTGTCGACCACGTCCTGCGCGCGCGGGTGGCTGGCACCGTAGCCCGGGGCCGCGCTGAAGATCGCCCAGGCGTGGTCGAGTTGACGTTCGGCCTCGTCGTAGCGTTGCAGGCGGATCAGGATGGTGGCGTATTCACGCGACATGATCGCGCGCATCGCATTGTCGCCAAACGCGGCGTCGGCATGCTCGACGGCGCGCCGTCCGTAACGTTCGGCGCCGGCCAGGTCGCCCGCGTCACGCAACAGCAGCGACAGGTTGGACTCGGCGATCACCGTGGCCGAATTGGTGGGCCCGTACAGCTGCCCGGCCAGGGCCAACGCGCGCTCGTAGTACGGTCGCGCCTCCTCGTTGCGCCCCTGTTGGCGAATGAAGCTGCCCAGATTGCTGATCAGGCGCAGCATCATCGGGTGATCCTTGCCGTAGATGCGCTCATACACAGCCTGCTCGGGCGCGAGCAGCGCTTCGGCGTCGGCAAAGCGCCGCTGCATCGCGGCCACGATCGCCAGTTCGTTGATCGCCGAGGCGGTGCGGGTGGAGTCCTCGCCGTACTGCGCGCGGCTGCGCGCGACGAGCTCCTCGGCCAAGGCGCGGGCCTGGTCCAGTCGCGCAAGGTTGCTGTTGACGATGACGAGGCCGCCCAGCGTATCGAGCGTGTCGCGCGCATCGCTGCCCAGCACCTGGCGCTGCAGCGCGAGCACGTGCTCGAAGCGCAGTCGGGCCGCCTCGGCCGAACCGCTGTCGCCCTCGGCACCGGCCAGCACCGATTCCACCCACAACCGGTCGGGGTTGGTCGCATCCAGGCCTGCCACCAATGCGAAGGCCTGCTGGGCGCGCTCCAGCGCGGTGCGGGACTGGGCGAAATTGCCCAGGTTTTGCGCCGCGCGCGCGATGAGGCGCGCGAGCTGCGCAGGCGTCGCGCCGGCCGCCTGCGCGGCCTCACGCGCGGCCGTGAAGTGGGTGTCGGCCAAGGCCGGCTCACCGATCGAGGCGTAGCTGTCGGCGATGGTGCGCTCGATCTCGGCGCGCACAGCGGGTTGGCCGGACAACTCGCCGGCGGCACGCTGGGCGGCGGAGTCGAGCACGAGCCGCATGAGGCTGCGATCCATGCCCTTGGCCCGCTGCGGATCGATGCCGGCGAGCATGTTGCGTACGAACTCGGATACCTGCGCGGCCTTGGTCGCTTCGAGCTGGGCGTGGCGCGCGGATTCACGCGCGAGGTCGCGCCCGCGCAGCGCCAGCACGATGCCCGCGAGCAACGCGCAGGTCACCAGTCCGGCAGCGGCCAAGCCGAGGCGATGACGCAGCACGAAGGTGCGCGCGAGATACCAGCGCGTGGGTGGAATCGCCTGCAACGGCCGGTGCTCGCGAAAGCGCCCCAGGTCATCGGCCAGTGCCGCGGCCGAGGCGTAGCGGTCGTCGCGGCTGGTCGCGAGTGCCTTGCGCAGGATCGCGCGCAGGCTGGCGGGCAGGCGCCGCGCGGCATCAAGCAGGGTGGTGGCGTCGGGGGCGGACTCCGGTGTGCCGCCGGCGTGCTCGCCCACCGCGGCGAGCAGGGTCGCGTGCACGGTCTGGCGCGAGGCATGCACGTTGCTCGCCAGCTGCATGGCATCGCGACCGGTCAGCAGCTCGCACAGCATCACACCCAAGGCATACACATCGCTGCGGGTGTCGAGATCGCGGCCGCTGCCCAGCGCCTGCTCGGGGCTCATGTAGGCAAGCGTGCCGGCGCGATCGCGCACCACCACCCGCGCGGCGACATCGGTGTCGGCCGAACTGCTGCCCCCCAGTGCGATGCCGAAATCGATCAGCGTGGGCTGCGGACTGCCATCGACCTCGCGCACGAGCACGTTGGCCGGCTTGAGGTCGCGATGGATGATGCCCTTCTGGTGCGCATGCTGCACGCCATGGCACAGGCGCTGGAACAGTGCGATGCGCGCGGCGCGGTCGAGCGCATGGTCGCGGCAGTATTGGGTCAGCGGCACGCCTTCGACGAACTCCATCGCAAAGTAGGGATGGCCGTCATCGGTGGTGCCCGCATCGAACACGCGCGCGATGCCCGGATGCTGCATCTGTGCGAGTGCCTGCCGCTCGACCTCGAAGTACGCACGTGCCAGCGGGCTGGCCGCCTGCGCGCGGATGAGCTTGAGCGCGACCTTGCGCTGCACCGGCTGCAACTGGGTGGCGAGGTAGACATCGCCCATGCCGCCGCGGCCGAGCCTGGCTTCGACGCGGTAGGGCCCGATGCGCGTACCTGGCGCGAGATCGGCCTCGTCGGCCGCGCCGCTGGGCAGTGGCGGCAATGCCTGCGTCGCAGCATCGCCTGACCGGTCGCTTGCATGCATGGAATGTCCCGTGTCTGTGCCCCGCTCGCACCAGACAGTGTATTGGGCCGCCCGTTGTAATGCACCGCGGCGGCGGTGCTGGCGTACACTGCGGCGCCGGCCACCGGATCGCCTGATGAAGCACTCGATCCCCGATTCCAACGCCTCGACCATGCAGATGCGCACCGACCGGGTGGACGGTAGCGACGGCGAGCCCAGCGGTGGCGCGTGCCTGGTGGTGCTGCAAGGCTCTTCCCTGGGCCAGCGCCTGGACCTGGACGAACACACGGTCACGATCGGCCGCGATCCCGCCTGCGAACTGCACCTGGACGTGCGCAGCGTGTCGCGCCGCCATGCCGCGGTGTGGCGTGCGGGCGACGGGTATCGCATCCGTGACTTGGGCGCTACCAACCCGACCCTGCTCAATGAACATCCGGTCAAGGAAGCCGTACTGGCCGATGGCGACTACATCACGATCGGCGGCTGCGTGCTCAAGTTCATGCAGCGCTCGTCGGTGGAGGCGCGCTATCACGAGGAGATCTACCAGCGCGCCACGCGTGATGCGCTCACCGGCCTGTGCAACCGGAGGCTGTTCCTCGAACTGCTTGAGCGTGAGTTGCAACGCTCGGTGCAGCGTGGTTACGCGCTCGCGCTGCTCATCATCGACCTCGACCATTTCAAGTCAATCAACGACAGTCATGGTCACGTGGTCGGCGACCGCGTGCTGGAGCAGGTCGGGGCCGTGCTGCAGGCGGTCGCACGTGGCAACGCGCTGGCGGCACGCATCGGCGGCGAGGAGTTCGCGATCGCGCTGCCCGAGCACGACGCGGCGGCTGCCCGCGCCGTCGCCGAGCGCATCCGTGCCAACGTCGAGGCGCTGCCGCTGCGCCTGGGCGAGCAGGTCCACACACTCACGGTGAGCGTGGGCGTGGCCAGCTGGCGGCCGGGCTGGCACACGGTGGGCCAAGTGCTGGCCGCCGCCGACCAGGCGCTGTACCGCGCCAAGGAAGCAGGCCGCAATCGCGTCGAGGCAGCCACCTGAGCGCAGCCGGTGCAGGTCCCGGGCGGCGACTCATGCGCCCGCGCCGCACGCGGGGCCGGGTGTCGTCCGTGTCGAGCCGCGATGCCGACGATTGGCCTTGCGCCATGCCGGCGTGACAGAATCACAGGCTCGGATCACCTGCCACGCACTGCAACCGGAGTCAGCGGATGGCCACGCACGAAATCAAGGTTCCTGACATCGGCCACTATCAGGGCATCCCCGTGATCGAGGTGCTGGTCAAGCCCGGCGACACCGTGGCCAAGGACCAGGGCCTGGTCACGCTCGAGTCGGACAAGGCCACCATGGAGGTGCCATCCACGGTCGCCGGCGTGGTGAAGTCGATCGCGGTCAAGGTCGGTGACGAGGTATCCGAAGGCCACGTCGTCGCCGTGGTCGAGGCCGCGGGTGCCACCGCCGCAGCGCCTGCTGCGCCCGCGCCCGCGCCTGCCCAGACGCCGCCGGCAGCTCCGGTGAGCGCGCCGCGCCCGCGGGTCGCGCCCGCCGAAGGCGACCCGCAGCCGCCATCGGCAGCGGCACCGGCGGCGGATGCCGCGGTCCGCAGCGCCGCGCCCGCGGTCGACCCGGTGGCCACCAGTCCGGCGCAGTTGCCCTATGCGAGCCCCGCGGTGCGCCGCTTCGCGCGCGAACTGGGCGTGGACCTCACCCAGGTCAAGGGCAGCGAACGCAAGGGCCGCATCAGCAAGGATGACGTGCAGAACTTCGTCAAGGCCGCGTTGGCAGGTGGCGGCGCGCCACGCGCGGCCGCGGCGGGCACGGGACTGGCGCTGTTGCCGTGGCCGGTGGTCGATTTCGCGCGCTTCGGCGAGGTCGAGACCCGTCCCCTGTCACGCATCCAGAAGATTTCCGGCGCCAACCTCGCGCGCAACTGGGCGATGATCCCGCACGTCACCCAGTTCGACGATGCCGACATCACCGACCTCGAGGCGCTGCGCGTGGCGCTCAACAAGGAGCACGAGAAGGCCGGCATCAAGCTCACCATGCTCGCCTTCCTGGTCAAGGCCGTGGTCGCCGCGCTCAAGCAGTTCCCGGCGTTCAACGCCTCGCTCGATGCGAGCGGCGAAAACCTAACGCTCAAGAAGTATTTCCACATCGGCTTCGCCGCCGACACGCCCAATGGGCTGGTCGTGCCCGTGCTCAAGGACGCCGACCGCAAGGGCGTGATCGAGATCGCGCAGGAAAGCGGCGCGCTGGCCAGGAAGGCGCGCGAGGGCAAGCTCGGGCCCGGCGACATGCAGGGCGGCTGTTTCTCGATCTCCTCGCTCGGTGGCATCGGCGGCACCGCATTCACGCCGATCGTCAATGCGCCCGAGGTGGCGATCCTCGGCGTGTCCAAGGCGGCGATGAAGCCGGTGTGGAATGGCGACAAGTTCAAGCCGCGCCTCGTGCTGCCGCTGTCGCTGAGCTATGACCACCGCGTGATCGACGGCGCCGCCGCGGCGCGCTTCACCAGCTACCTTGCGCAGGTGCTCGCCGACATGCGGCGCGTGCTGCTGTAACGCCATCGGCCTTGGGGTCCGTTCCTGCAGCGCTTGGGCATGATGCGGGTGGCCTTCGACAGCATCTTTGTGGACGGACTGGAGCCACAGCCCTCCAGCAGCTGCGGCCTGTTACAGTAGCCCGATGCAGCTTTTGATTCGCGCCGCGTGCGCAGTATGTGTGGTGATCGGTTGTGGGGCGGCATCGGCGCGCCCGGCCGAGACCGTCGTCGATGCCAGCGTGAGCGCGGATGCGGCACAACGCGAATTCGCCGACGAGGTCGCGCGGGCGGGCGGACCGGCCGCGGACGTGGTGTTGGCCACGCTGGCCACGGCCAAGCTGCAGCCGTCGATCCTCGAGGCCATCGCGCGTCCGGCCGAGGCAACCCGCAGCTGGGCCCAGTATCGGCCGATCTTCATCACCGAGCGGCGCATCGATGCGGGCGTGGCGTTCTACCGCGAGCACCGCGAGCTCATCGAGCGCATCGCGCGCGAGCAGGGCGTGGCGCCCGAACTGCTGGTCGCGATCATGGGCGTGGAGACCGGCTACGGCAAGATCACCGGCAAGTACCGCGTGCTCGATGCACTGGCCACGCTCGCGTTCCACTATCCGCCGCGCGCGAAGTTCTTCCGCGGGGAACTCAAGCAGCTGTTCCTGCTCGGCGACAAGCAATTGGCCTACCCGCTCGACGAGCTGCGCGGTTCCTATGCGGGCGCGATGGGCTGGGGCCAGTTCATGCCCACCAGCATCGCGCAGTGGGCGCGCGACGAGGATGACGACGGTCGCATCGACCTGTGGAACTCGCTGCCCGACATCGTCGCGAGCATCGCCAACTACTTCGTCGCCCACGGCTGGCAGGCGGGCGCGCCGGTGGCGATCCGCGCACAACCGGCCGAGGGCGCCACGCCGCCGGCCGAGCCGGGGCTGGATCCGCTGTACTCGGTGCAACAGCTGGAAGCCTGGGGCTTTGCCCCACTCGAGCACGTCGACGCGGCCACACCGGCGAGCCTGCTCACGCTCGAAGGCGAGCGCGGTGTCGAGTACTGGCTGATCTTCGGCAACTTCCGCGCGATCACGCGCTACAACAAGAGCCCGCTGTACGCGATGGCGGTGTACCAGCTCGCCCAGGCCATCGCCGCCGGAGCCGCCACGCCGTGAAGGGCGCGCTGCGTGCCGCGGCGCTGGCGACCTGTCTGCTCGGTGCCGCCTGTGCCAGCCGCGCGCCGCGCCAGCCACGCACCCCCACGCCTGGCGGCACGGTCGCGCCCGGCCAGGTCGAGGACGACCTGCGCAAGCCGCAGGCGCAGCGCTATCGGCAGGGGCGCGACGATGGCCCGGCTGCACCGCCGATCGACGTGTCGAAGATCCCCGAACCTGTGCCCAGGGTCGAGCCGCGCTCGCGCTACGGCAACAAGGAACGCTATGAAGTGCTCGGCAAGAGCTATCGCGTGCTGCCCGATGCGCGCGGCTATGTCGAGCGCGGCATCGCCTCGTGGTACGGCAACAAGTTCCACGGTTACCTGACCTCGTCGCTGGAGAAGTACGACATGTACGCATTCAGCGCCGCGCACAAGACCCTGCCGCTGCCCAGCTACGCGCGCGTGACCAACCTCGACAACGGCCGCAGTGTGGTCGTGCGCATCAACGATCGCGGCCCGTTCCACGACAACCGCCTCATCGACCTGTCGTATGCGGCCGCGGTCAAGCTCGGCGTGTGGCCCAAGGGCACCGGCCTGGTCGAGGTGCGCGCGATCGATCCCGCGCGCGCGGATGCAGCCACCGCCGCGGCCCCACGAGCGCAGGCATCGACCGCGCTGCCCTCGCCCGCGGCGATCGAGCGCGCGCTCGATGCGACGCCGCTGCCGCCCGGTGATGCGCGCATCTACCTGCAGCTGGGCGCATTCGGCGAACGCGCCAACGCCGAGCGCGCGCTGGCCAATGCGCAGCGCGCGCGGCTGGGCCCGGTGTCGATCGCCAGCGTGAGCGTGGATGGACGCACGATCCACCGGGTGCGCATCGGGCCGCTGGCCGATGCCGCCGCCGCCGATGCGCTCAGTGCCCGCATCGAGCGCCTCGGGCTGGGCACGCCGCGCGTCGCGATCGAACGTTGATCGCGCATGAACGCCTGCCGGCGCCGCGCGCGCGCGGCATCGCCCGGGGGTGTCACGGGTGGAACGCTCTGCGACAATCGCGGTCTTGTCGTACTCGTCCGTGGTGGGTGTGCCGCAATGAAGTGGTCCTGTTCCAGTCTCCTCATCGCCTTCCTGTCCGCTGCCGGCGTTGCCGGCGCCCAGCCGCGACCCGCGCCAGCGCCCGGTCCGCAGCCGGCAGCGGCCACCGCGGCGCCGACGCCGCCGCCACCGGCGATCGAGGCCAAGGCCTGGCTGCTCATGGACTACGCCAGCGGCCAGATCCTCGCGGGGCAGAACATCGATACGCGCGTGGCGCCGGCCTCGATCACCAAGGTGATGACCTCCTACGTGGTCTCGGCGGAACTGGCGCAGGGCAAGATCAAGCTCGACGATGCGGTCACGATCAGCGAGAACGCCTGGCGCGGTGGCGGTGCCGGCACCGACGGTTCCACGAGCTTCCTGCAGCTGGGCAGCAAGGTGCCGCTCAAGGACCTGCTGTACGGCATGATCATCCAGTCGGGCAACGACGCGGCGATGGCACTGGCCGAACACGTGGCCGGCTCCGAGGCCACCTTCGCCCAGCTCATGAACCAGTACGCGCAGCGGCTGGGCATGAGCGGCACCCACTATATGGATGCCAGCGGCCTGCCCAATCCCGAGCACTACACCACCGCGCGCGACGTGGCGCTGCTGTCGCGCGCGCTGATCCACGACTATCCCGAGGAGTACAAGATCTACGCCCTCAAGGAGTTCGAGTGGAACGGCATCAAGCAGCACAACCGCAACACGCTGCTGTGGCGCGATGACACGGTCGACGGCATCAAGACCGGCCACACCTCGGAAGCGGGCTTTTGCCTGGCCACTTCGGCCAGGCGCGGCGACCAGCGCCTCATCGCGGTGGTGATGGGCGCGGCGAGCGAGAAGGCGCGCGCCGACGCCAACCAGGCACTGCTCAACTACGGCTTCCGCTTCTTCGAGACCCACAAGCTGTACGCGGCCAACACGCCGCTGGTGGCGCCCGAACTGTGGAAGGGCGCGACCCCGACGCTGCCCTTGGGCGTGGTCGAGGACGTGCTGGCCACGTTCCCGCGTGGCCGCTACGGCGACCTCAAGGCCAGCCTGCAACTGCCCAGCCGCCTCATCGCGCCGATCGAACAGGGCAAGGCGGTGGGCACGCTCAAGGTCGAGCTCGACGGCAAGGTCCTGCTCGAACGCCCGCTGGTGGCGCTGGCTGCCGGTGGCGAGGGTGGCTTCTTCAAGCGCATGGGCGACGGCCTGCTGCTGTGGTGGAAGGGCGATGCCGGGTCGGCGGTATCCGCCGAGGCGCCCAGGTCGCCGTGAACTTGCGCCAGCAGGGTTGCGACCCCACATCGAGCCGTCCGCGCATGGGCGCGGCTGGCCGGAGCGGCGCATGAAGGAACTGGGCGAGATCCAACCACGCGAACCCGGACAGGGATTCCAGTTTCCGGGCGTGTTCGAGATCACCGCGATGGGCAGCGCGCGCGCGCAGCTCGAGCACGAGGTCGTGCGCATCATCGGCGAGGCCGGGCTGAGCGTGCTGGCCGAGGCGGTGCGCGTGCGGCCCTCGCGCGAGGGCAACTACGTGTCGGTCACCGCCAGCTTCATGTGCCCCACGCGTGCCAAGTACGACGAGGTGCACGCCGCGCTGCGCGCCCACCCGCACGTGCGCTGGACGCTGTGATCGCAGTCACGCGGGGCGTCAGCCGGGCTTGAGCATCGCTTCGAGGAAGGCGTAGATGTCGGCCCATTGCCGCGCGCTGGCATCGCCGCTGGTGGCGAAATGGCCGCTGTCCTCGTCGCCGCGATACCACACCGGCGTGGCCGGTGAGGCCTGCTGCACGCGTGCACCGAACTTGCCGCTGTTCCATGGCGCCACGCGCTGGTCATTCATGCCGATGACGAGCAGCAGCGGCGGGTAGGGTGCGCCATCGCGCACGCGCTGGTAAGGGTCCATCGCCAGCAATTGGCGCAGCCCCGGCTCGGTACGCGGATCCCCCAGCTCCGTCATCTGGTTGGCACCATTCCTGGCTGCCAGCAGCCGCACCGGGTTGAGCACGCCGGCGTGGATCACCATCGCGCCCCAGTGCGTGGGCGCGCTGGTGTAGGCGCCGCCAACCAACACGCCACCCATGCTCGCGCCGGTGCCCGCGGTGCGCGTGGGCACGCTGTAGCCGCGCCGCGCCAGTTCCGCGGCACAGGCGATGAAATCCTCGACGCCTCGTTGCTTGTTGCTGCCGCTGCCGGCGATGCGCCAACCATCGCCCAGTTCACCTCCGCCGCGCACATGGCAGATCGCCCAGACATTGCCGGCCTGCGACCACTCCAGCTGCGATGGCGCGAACATCGGTTGCAGGCTCACGCCATAGCCGCCGTAGCCTTCCAGCAGCGCGCGGGCGTGGCCATCGAGCCTGAGGTCGCGGCGCCGCACCACGCTGAGCGGCACGCGGGTGCCGTCGGCGCTGCGCGCGAACAGTGGCTCGGTGATGAGATCGGGGTAATCGGGAGCGCCATCGTCGCCGAGGCCGATGTCATGCAGCACACGACCATCGTAGCGATGGACGCTGGCCGCCCGGGTCCAGCCTTCCAGCGACAGCAGCGCGCCGGCGACGCGGCCATCGGTCCGCAACAGACGGCTGGTGCCCGCATACGGCAGCTCGATGTGCGTGGACGCACCATCGGCGTAGGCGCGCCGCTCGATCCGGTCCAGGCCCTGCTGCATGGCCTTGAGGTACAGCCCATCGGCCGCGGCGCTGACCTGGGTCAGCACCGCGTCCGCACGCTCGGGCACCAGCACGCGCGCCTGCGCCGGCGTGGGCGCAGGCTCGCGCAGATCCAGTGCCAGCACGCGGCCGTTGGCTGCGCCATGGGTCGACAACAGATACAGCAGGTCGCCATGCTGCGCGTAGTCCTGCACCTGGTCGGGATCATCCACCACGCAGCGCCAGTGCGGCTGCAACGCGATGGTGTCGGCCAGTGGCGCCACGCACAGGCGCCGTGACGCGCGCGCGCCGGAGATTTCGAGCACGGCCCAATGGCCGCCCGGCGTGATCGTGAGGTTGGGAAAGTCGCGGGCCGCGATGGCCAGGGTGTCGCCCGCACCTGCCTGCGCCAGCAGACGATCGCTTGCGGGCGGCGTACCGAAGCGATGGAGCAGCGTCGTCATGCCCTGCAGCGCATCGGGGTCGTCGCCGCCGACCTCGCGCATGCGCGTGTAGAACACACCGCTGCCGTCGGGCAGCCAGGCGGGCGCGAATTCACTCCACACCGGCTTGAGCGTGTCAGCCAGACGCGCGCCGCTGCGGCTGTCGAAGAACGCGAGCTCACCGATCTCGTTGCCGCCGAACCCCAGGTGCACCGCGACCCGGTCACCCGCGGGCGAGACGTTGAATCCACCGATGCTGGCGCCCTCGCCGAGCTTGGCCGGATCGACCAGCACGCGCTCGCTGCCATCGGCTTCGCGCACGCCCAGCAGCGCCGGCTTGCCGGTCTGCAGGCGCAGGAAGAATACGCGCCCGTCGACGAGGCGATGCCCGGCGTGGCGCGTGCTCGCCGTCATCACGCGTCCGAGCCGCTCACTCCAGCCGGCGATGGCGGGCAATGCGTCGAGCCGCTCGCGCGTGGCCGCGGCCTGCGCGCGCAACCAGCCGTCGAAGCGGCCGTTGCGCTCGTCTTCCATCCAGCGGTACGGATCGGGCATAACCAGCCCGAACTGCCGGTCGACCACATCGACGGTCGCGGGGGCTTCCGCCACGCGGCCGGTCGCGACCGCCGGTGGTTGCCGCTGGGGTTGCGAGGAACAGCCGGCCAACGAGGCGACCAGCAGCATCACCGCCCGGTTCGAACTGCGCATGTTGTCATCCCCTGTCCGTGCACATGTGACGCTGGCGCAGCGCATGCCGCGCGTCGGGTGCACGATACGCGATCGGGTGCGGCGGCACGACAGCGCAAGGCCCGCGCAACACCGGAACGCGCGATCGGCCGCAGCGGAGCCGGACGCCGCGGGCGCGCGGCGTGCGCCTCAGCGCTGCCGACGCGGCTGCCACTGCGCTGGCGGTGTCGCCTTGCCGCTGCGCGCGAGCGTGCGCTGCAGCGCTTCCAGCTCGCTGCCGGTGGCGAGGAAGGTCTCGATGTGGGTGGCCATGTCCGCGGCCAGCGACGGCGCCTGCTCGTCCAGCCACTGCACTTGGCGCGCGCGCGTGGCGTCGGCCGGGTCCAGCGCATCCAGTGCGCGCAACAGCGCGGCTGCAAACTTGCCCGACGCCAGCGTCGTGCCCCGGTGCAGCAGATGCCGTGCCAGCCTCACGCAGGCATCGACACGGGCCTGCTCGGCGGCGGCCCTGGCCTGCTCGCAGGCGCGCAGCAGCGGCACGCCGGGCACCCCGGCGTGGGTGGGAGCGAGGAACCCGAGGGCCAGGGCGACATCGGGGTCCGGCCCGGCCGGGCCCACGTCCATGGCGACCGATTCGAGCATGGCCTGCCGCAGGTCCGGCGGCAGCGGATGACGCGCGAATGCGGCCACGCCCACGCGCAGCCACTCGCCCACATGCGCACCGTCCCCTGCCTCGACCACCGCCTCCTGCAGGCGCCGTGCGAACTCGCCGTCAGGCGCGGCCACCAGCATGGCTGACAGCGGATTGCCGGGCTCCAGGCGCTGCAGCGCGGCGATCGCCGCCGCATCGAACGGGTCGGCACGCAGCGCCAGCCACTGCACGGCCGCCGCGCCGGGATGGGCCGCAGCAAGGTCGGCCAGCAGGGTGGCCGAGCTTGCCGGCGCGTCGCCGTCATCCGACAGGGAGCGGGCCAGCTGCAGCGCCAGCGCGCGTTCGCGCGGATCGCGGCTCGCACCCAGGTCATCGGTGACTTCATCCACCCATGCCTGCCAGCTCCGGTCGAGCCGCTCGGACTCGGCATCGGCGACCCATCCCGCGGGCGCCTGTGGCGGCAGTCCCAGGCGCGCGAGCCGCCGGCCGGTGGCGGCGACTTCGTCCTGCACGCCGCGCCAGTCGTCCACCAGCGTGGCGGGATCGAGGTGGACCTTGGGGTTGTACTGCGGTGTGGCCGCATTGGCGCGGAGCCAGTCGAACTCGCGGCGCAGGTCGGCGATGTCGGCGACACCGGCGCCCGTGGCCTCGAGCAGGGCCAGGCCGCGCTCGCGCAAGGCCAGGCTGTTGCCCTTGCTGGCGAGCAGGGTGCCCGCCTGCACGCACCAGCCCAGCCGTTGCCAGCTGCCGGCGCGGTCGCCGCCGGGCCGGCACGCCGCCTCGAGTGCGGCATCGGTGCCGCTGGCGTAGTTCACCGCCTGCTGCAGGCCCAGCAGCAGGGCTGCGCCTGGCGCAGGGGCGGCCTCGGTCGCGCTGGGCCCGACCGCTGGCGGCTGCAGCGAGTTGAACGTCTGGGGATGACGCGCGGCGAACCCGCTCCAGGCCAAAGCGAGTTCGCCGCGATGGTCCTGCGCGCGCGTGGCCGCAGCCATGTGCGCGAGCGCCGCGTCGACCGCCGCCGCATCGCCCTTGGCCTGCGCCAGCGCCACCGCGTACTGCCAGGCCGCGGCATTGTCGGGCTCCAGCCGCGTGAGATTGGTCACCTCGGTCTCGGGCCAGCGGGTCGGGCCGCACCGGTTGCTGCTGTACTTGCCCTGGTCGGCGGCCTGCCACTGCACGAACGCATCGTCGGGGGCGAGCCCCACCGCGCGCGCGAGCACATCCTCCGGCGCGGGCAGCAGGCGGTTGGCGGGATCGTCCCGATCGAGCCAGAGGCTGCCGGCCAGCGCCTGCAGCCGTGGCGAGCCGTCGTTGCGCAGCAGTTCGAAACGTTCGCGTTGCTGCTGCGCGTAACGGTCCGCCAAGCCGTCGCCGCCGGCCGCCGCGCCGGCATCGCCGGGCAACGGTGCCCGGGCATGACCGGCCGTGGCGGCGCCGGCCAGCATCAGCAGCAGGGCGAGGCGGGTGAGGCGCATGATCCTTCTCCTTGGCCAGTGCAGCGGCGCCAGTGTAGCGACCCGGATCTGGCCATGTCCGGGCAAATCGGCGACAGTGGGGCGATTTTGGCTGCCATCCACGTCTCGTCGCATGTCCCGCCCCGTCCTAGTGCGCCGCCTCGGTCGCCAGCCCTACGTGCCGGTCTGGCAGGCGATGCAGGCTTTCACTGCGAGCCGCGAAGCCGACACGCCCGACGAGCTGTGGCTGCTGCAGCACGAGCCGGTGTTCACGCTCGGCCAGGCCGGCAAGTGGGAACACGTGCTGTTGCCCGGCGACATCCAGGTGGTGGCGGTCGACCGCGGCGGCCAGGTCACCTACCACGGCCCGGGCCAGATCGTGGCCTATCCGTTGCTCGACCTGCGGCGCCTGCGACTGGGTGTGCGCGAGCTCGTGTGTCGCATCGAGCAGGCGGTGATCGACACGCTGGCCGAGTGGAACGTGGTCGCGGTGCGCCGCGCCGGCGCGCCGGGCGTGTACGTGGGTGAGGCCAAGATCGCCGCGCTCGGCCTGCGCGTGCGCCGCGGCTGCACGCTGCATGGGTTGGCGTTCAACATCGACATGGACCTGGAACCGTTCCGGCGCATCAATCCCTGCGGCTACCAGGGGCTGGCCGTGACCCAGCTTGCCGACCTCGGCGGGCCCGGCTCGCTGGCGCGGGTCGAGGAGGTCTTGTTGGCCGAACTCGCGCGCCAGTTCGACCTTGTGCCGCAGGTTGCGCGGCCCCAGTTGCCGGTGCGACAGACCAGTGCGGCGGAGGCCGTGGCAGGCGCCTGAGCGGGCGCAAGCGCGCGGAACGATCGGCATCCCGCCGTGGTCACAACCGCGGCGGCGCCCTTGGCGCCGTCGCACGCCGCTGGCGCTGGCGCTGCATCGACTGTCGGCGGCCCCGGTCAACCCCTATGATGGCGGGCACGCCGACATCGGCGGCCGGTCACGCCGGAGCGCGTGGCTGCTTGAGGCAATCCTGTGGAGAGAGCAATGCGGAACCTGTTTGTCCTCGCGCTCGCACTGGCGTTCGCGAGCGCCGCCGGCGCCAAGCCGACCGATGCGCCGGCTGCACCGCCGCTGCTCAAGCCGACCCCGAGCCAGGCCGAAGCCGCGATCTGGGCCACCCGCTTCCTCACCCATTTCCACTACAAGCCGACGCCGCTGGACGATGCGATGTCGGCGCGCATCTACCAGAGCTACCTCGACGCGCTCGACGGCGACAAGCTGTTCTTCACCCAGGCCGACATCGACAAGTTCGATGCGTGGAAGGACACGCTCGACGATGCGATCTACGACCAGGACCTCACCGCGCCGTATGCGATGTTCAACATCTACGAGCAGCGCGTGGGCGAGCGCGTCGCGCATGCACGCGCGCTGCTGGCCAAGGGTTTCGACTTCAGCAGCGACGAGACCTACAACTACGACCGCAGCAAGGCGGCGTGGCCCAAGGACGAGGCCGAGGCCAACGACCAGTGGCGCAAGCGCGTCAAGAACGACTGGTTGCGGCTCAAGCTGGCCGGCAAGGCCGACAAGGACATCCGCGACACGCTCGACAAGCGCTACGCCAATTACCTCGATCGCGTGCGCCAGCTCAACAGCGAAGACGTGTTCCAGACGTTCATGAACGCCTACGCCTCGTCGATCGAACCGCACACCAACTACCTCGGGCCGCGCGCGTCGGAGAACTTCGACATCTCGATGCGGCTGTCGCTGGAGGGCATCGGCGCGGTGCTGCAGCGTGACGACGACTACATCGCGATCCGCGAGATCGTGCCGGGCGGGCCGGCCGCGCTGTCGGGCAAGCTCAAGGTCGGCGACCGCATCGTCGGCGTGGGACAGGGCGAGAGCGGGCCGATGCTCGACATCATCGGCTGGCGCATCGACGATGCGGTGGAGAAGATCCGCGGCCCCAAGGACACCACCGTGCGGCTGGAAGTCCTGCCGGCGGACGCGGGTCCCGACGGCAAGCATTTCACGCTGGCGCTGGTGCGCAAGAAGGTTTCGATCGAGGAGCAGGCGGCCAAGAAGTCGATCATCGAGGTCAAGCAGGGCGAGCAGACGCGGCGCATCGGCGTGATCTCGCTGCCGACCTTCTACCAGGACTTCGACGCGCGACGGCGTGGCGAGCGTGACTACAAGAGCGCCACGCGCGACGTGGCGCGCCTGCTGGGCGAACTCAAGGCCGACAAGGTCGATGGCGTGCTCGTCGACCTGCGCAACAACGGCGGCGGTTCGCTGGCCGAGGCCACCGACCTCAGCGGCCTGTTCATCGGCGGTGGTCCGGTGGTGCAGGTGCGCAATGCCAGCGGCCAGGTCGAGGTCGAGCGGGCGCCGGAGAAGAAGATGGTGTGGGACGGCCCGCTCGCGGTGCTCATCAATCGCGGCTCGGCCTCGGCCTCGGAGATCTTCGCCGCGGCGATGCAGGATTACGGCCGCGGCGTCATCATCGGCGAACCGAGCTTCGGCAAGGGCACGGTGCAGAACCTCGTCGACCTCGACGATGTCGCGCACAACGAGAAGCCGACCTTCGGCGAGGTCAAGATGACCATCGCGCAGTTCTTCCGCATCAACGGCGGCTCCACCCAGTTGCGCGGCGTCACGCCCGACATCAGCTTCCCGCTCACCGTCGATGCCAAGGATTTCGGCGAATCCAGCTACGACAACGCGTTGCCGTGGACCTCGATCGCGGCGGCCAAGTACGTGCCTACCGGCCAGCTCAAGACCATCGTGCCGCTGCTGGAACAGCGCCATGCCGAGCGCGTGGCGCACAACGTGCCGTGGCAGAACTTCGAAGCCGATGTGGCCGATGCCCGCACGCTGCGCGCGCGCAAGACGATCTCGCTCAACGAGACGGTGCGGCGCCAGCAGCGTGACGAGCAAGAGGCCAAGCGCAAGGCGCGCGAGGCCGCCACCAAGGCAGCCGAGGATGGCGGGGCCGACGCGGCTGCGGCAGGCAAGACGAGCACCGCGGCAGCCACCGGCAAGCCGGCGGACGGGGCCGGCCAGGCCGGCCAGGGCGGGACGGACGATGCGGTGGACCCGACGCTCACCGATGCGGACGATGCACCAGTCGACCTGACCAGTGATGATGGCCTGCAGCCCGACGAACGTGGCGTGAGCAAGGAAGTCGCGCGCGAGAAGGAGGCCAGGCAGCGCCGCGACGTGATCCTCAACGAGGCCGCGCACATCCTTGCCGACGAGATCGACCTCGTGCGCGCCGACGTCAAGCTCGCGCAACAGGTGCTGCCGCACGCGGTGCGCACCCCGCTCGACTGAGCGCCGGCGTGGCACGCACCATCCGCGTGCAGGACCGCGGCCGCACCCACCTTGCCGCGCGTGCCCGCGCGCGAATCAGGCCGGTGCACGCCTGATCCGCGCGAGACCCCCTTGACCGTGCTCGCCGTCGCCGGCGTCGCACCTGCTCAGCGCGTGCCGGGCGTGCTCTCGAATCCGTTGGCGAAGATCAGATCAATGGCCTGGAGTTCGAACGCACCGATGTCGGTGGCCGCCCCCGCGCTGCGCACAAACCCGCTGCCGCGCTGGTCGAACTCGAGGCCTGCGGCGTTGCTGCCCGCATCCAGCGCCGGGCTGGTCGCTGCCAGTGCATGGGTGTGGGTGGCACCGCCGTTGTCGGCCAGTGGCAACAGTTGTGGGTCGGCGCCCAGGGTGTCACCCGGCAGCGTGAGCAGCGGACCCGCCTGCATCACGAGATTGTGGTCGCCCGCGACGGCAAGCGTCTCGGTACTGCCGAGGTCGGCGCCGCTGTCGGCGCCGTTGCCGGCAATGATCGTGCTGTGCAGTGCGGTCGGGATGCTGTAGCCGATGTAGACGCCACCACCGCCCGTGCCCGCGGCGTTGGCGCTGACGGTGCTGTTGCTGATCGTGAGCGTGCCGCCAGCGGCGGCCTCGCCACCGTGGTACAGGCCACCTCCGAGCACGGCGGCGGCGTTGCCGGAGATCGTGCTGTTGCGCACCACCACGGCGCCGTCGGCGGTTGCGCCGCCGCCGGCAATCGCACCGCTGTTGCCCGACAGTGTGCTCGACTCGAGCGTGAGGTCGCCGAGCACGAGTACGCCGGCACCGGAGCTGTAGGATTCGTTGCCGCGGCAGTCGCGCACCGTCGATGCGACCAGGGTGAGGTTGGCCTGCGAGAACACGCAGCCACCACCGCCCACGTAGTACCCGTTGGCGAGCGTGAGCCGTTCGATGCGCAAGATGCCGGCGCCATAGTGGGCGAGCACGCTGGCGTTGCCGCTGCCATCGATCACGAGCGGGCTGTCCGGGCCGCGCAGGGTGAGTGAATCCAGATTGGTGCTGATCGCGCCCTGCGTGAGCGTGATGCTCGAACAGGTCAGCGCCGAAAGGTCGACCGTGTCACCGCTGGCCGCGGTGGCGACCACCTCACGCAAGCTGCCGCTGCTGCCGTCGTCGGCACAGTGGGTGACCGGCAGTATCGCGCCGCCCTCGGGCAGCGTGGCGCTGTGTTTGCGCGGCAGCGCACGCCGGCCGAACGTTCGTGCGGTCTCGAGGCGCGCCTGCAGCGTGGTGTCGACAAGGTGCTGGTCTGGCACACGCGGCGCCGCGTGCGCGGGACCGGTGGCGAGTCCGCCCAGTGCCAAGGCGAGGCTGGCGACCAGCGGCGTGCGTGTGAACAGCGGTGGCGAGATGGAACCGGGCATGGGAAATTTCCTGCGGGATGGTGACGATTTGGGGTGCATGGGCAGCGCCGCAACGACAGCGGCAGCTTGATCCGGCGCAGTCCAAGTATGGCATCCAGCCCTGCGGCGCAGGCCTGGCATGCGCGCGCCGACCCGCCAGCGCGCCCGTGCCGCGACGCTGCCCCAGCGGCCTCGGTCCCGGCGCATGCGCTGCGCGCGGGGGTGGCATGCCGTCGTCAGCGGTAGCGCTGCTGCAGGAAGCGGAAGTACGCGCGCAGGCCCTGGGCTTCGCCACCGCGCGGATGGCCGGGCCTGTCGGCATCGTTCCACGCATACACATCCAGGTGCGCCCATGCCTGCGTTTCGGGCAGGAAGCGTTCCAGGTACAGCGCCGCGGTGATCGCGCCAGCCTGGCGCGAGGCGCCGGCGTTGGCGAGGTCGGCGACGTGCGACTCGAGCAGGGTCAGGTACGGCCGCCACAGCGGCAGGCGCCACAGCGGGTCGTGGCTGGCGTGCGCGGCGTCGAGCAGTTGCGCGGCCAGGTCGTCACGATTGCAGAACAGTGCAGGCAGTTCCGGCCCGAGCGCGACGCGCGCGGCACCGGTCAGCGTGGCGAAATCCAGGATCAGGTCGGGCTTCTGCTCGGCCGCGTAGGCCAGCGCGTCGCACAGGATCAGGCGGCCTTCGGCGTCGGTGTTGTCGATCTCGACGCTGATGCCCGCACGCGTGGTGACCACCTCGCCCGGCCGCAGTGCGTTGCCCGCGATCGAGTTCTCGACCGCCGGCACCAGCAGCGTGAGCCGCACCGGCAGGCGCGCGCCGAGCACGAGACCGGCCAACGCGATCGCATGCGCGGCGCCGCCCATGTCCTTCTTCATCCAGCGCATGCCTTCGGCGCTCTTGATGTCGAGGCCGCCGCTGTCGAAGCACACGCCCTTGCCGACCAGCACCAGGTGTGGCGCATGGGCCGGCCCATGCGTGAGTTGCGCCAGGCGCGGCGCGCGGTGGCTTGCGCGACCCACCGCATGGATGGTCGGAAAGCCCGCGGCCAGGAGCTCGTCGCCAACCCAGTCGCAATAGTCCGCGTCATGGCTCGCGGCGAGCTTGCGCACCTCGGCCACGAGCTGTTCGGGGCCCAGCTCCTCGGTGGGCGTGTTGACGAGTTCGCGCACGAGACAGGTGGCCTGCGCCAGCGCACGCACGCGCTCGGCCAGCGCGCTGCCCACGCACAGCTGCGCAGGGGCGCGGCGTGCCTTGCGGTAGCGCGTGTAGCGATAGGCGCCCAGTGCCCAGCCCAGCGCGACATCGGTGGCATCGAGCTCGACGCCGCGCGGGTCGAGCCGGTAGGCGCCCGGCGCGAGCCGCTGCGGCAGCCAGGCCAGCGCCGTCACCGGATCGCGCGGGTCACAGCCGGCGAGGATCGCGGCAATGCCGCCCTGCGCGTCGGGCAGCGCAAGGTGCTGGCCGGCCTGGCCGGAAAAGTCCTGCGCCGCGCACCACTGGCGTGCGCCGCCGCCAAGGCCATCGACGATCGTGCCGAAGCGCTCGGTCGTGACCGCGATGAGCGCGGTGGCGGAGGTGGGTGTGTCGGTGATCAGCCAGGCATCCATCGGACGGGTTTCCGGTCAGGGTTGGACGGGGACGGACCTGCATGCGTGGGTGTCGAGCCAGCGGGCGAGCTCGGCCAGGTCATGTATGTGCAGGTCGGGTTGGATGCCGGCATGGCACCAGCTCGCAGCATGGCGATTGAGCCAGCCGCTGCGCAAGCCTGCCGCGCGCGCGCCGGCCACGTCCAGTGCGGGATCATCGCCCACATGCAGCACGTGCTCGGGTGCCAGCCCGAGCCAGTCGCAGGCGGCATGGAAGATGCCGGCCGCGGGCTTGGCCACGCCCAGCTCGCGCGCGCTGAAGCTGGCCTGGAAATGGCGGTCCAGGCCGATGCGCGCGAGGTCGGCATTGCCGTTGGAAATGCTGACCAGCGGCACCCGTGCGGCGAGCGCGGCGAGCGCCGGGACCGCGTCGGGGTAGCAATGGACGCGGTTGCGGGCGTCGAAGTAGACCTCGAACGCCGCGCGCACCGCGTGCTCGCTGTCGACACCCGCGCTGCGCAAGGCGTGGCGCAGCGAGAGCAGGCGCTGCGCGCTGAAATCATGCGCCAGGTCCGGTCGTTGCGCGCTGATGCGATCACGCAGCTCGCGTAGCGCCGCGATCGGCCACGCCTGCGCCACCGCGGGAAAGTGCTGGCGCAGCCAGTCGTCGAGCGCGTGCTCGGCGGCGACGATCGCCGGCTCGACCGGCCACAGGGTGTCATCCAGGTCGAGCGAGATGGCGAGGATGCGCATGCGCCGGTCGCGGGTCAGATGCCTCCGCCCGGCGCGGGCGCGGGTTGGCTGGCGGCACTGGATGCCGGCTTGGCTGCCGGGGTCGCGCGCTGCGCCTTGCGCGACTGCGCGCGTTCGAGATTGCGGCGTGCGGCCTGGGTCGATTCCGCCGTGGGCGCGGTCGCGACCTTGGAGGCGAGCACCGCGCGCGGCGCCGACATCGGCTGGCCCGTGGCCGGCGCGGCCGTTGCCGCGGCCACCGCGGCGGCGTCACGCCCGACGCGCTCGTCGATGAGGGCCATGCGCGCGGTGTCGCGCCCGGCCACGTCACCCGCGTCGGCCCACGGCACGAGGCCGTGCTTGCGCAGGATCGCCGCGGCCGCGGGCGTGTGCAGGAACGCCGCAAAGCGTTGCACCGCGTCCCGGCGCGGCGAATCGGCGCGCGTGACCATGTACAGCGTGATGAACAGCGGATAGCTGCCGTCGGCCACGCTCTGTGTCGTGGGCGGGACGCCTTCGATCGCCAGCGCGCGCACCTTGGGATTGCCGCGCGTGCCCGCGAGCGTCGACAGGCCCAGGCCGGCCGGGTCGAGGGTGATCGCCTCTTCGAGCTTGACGGTGTTGATGTACAGGCGCGGCGCCGCCACCGGCTGGTTGCCGTTGCGGTAGACCAGCGCGCGCAGCGAATACTCCACGCCGTCGAGCGGACTGGCGATCGAATACAGGTTGATCGGCTTGTCGGGCCCGCCCAGCTCCTTCCAGTTGCCGATGCGGCCAAAGTAGATGTCGTGGACCTGCTTGAGGCTGAGGCTGCGCACCGGGTTCTGCGGATGGGTGATCAGCACCGCGCCATCGAGCACCACCGGCGTGAACTCCAATCCCGCCTCCTCGGCCCGGCGCGCGTAGCGATCGCGCGCCGAGGTGGCGAAATCGGCGCTGCCCTGCGCCACCGCATCGAGGCCCGACAGCGTGCTGAACGGCTGCAGGCTGATCTTGCCCAGCTTCTGCCGCGCGTACTCCTTGGCCAGGTCCTCCATGATGGAGCGGCCGGTGGCGTGGTCACCGCGCCACACCAGCTGGTCGGGTGCGGCGGCGCGCACCGACGCGCTGCCCAGCAGCGCCAGGACAGCCAACAACAGCAACCACAAACGATACCCAGCCATGTTCACGAGGATGCAGCAGATGCAGGCGCGCACCTTAGCATGCGCGCCGCCGCGCTACCTGACTTGCACCCGGTCGCACTTCACTGCAGCAGCAGGTAGAACGCCTCCTCGCCGCGCAGCAGCGTGAGCATGAGCTGGCGCGGGCGCAACGCGAGCAGGCGCGCGAAGTCGGCGCTGCCGGCCAGGTCGCGCCGATTGAGCGCGACGATGACATCGCCCTTGCGCAGGCCCGCGGCGAACGCGCGGCTGGTGTCGCTGATCGCGCTCACGCTCACGCCGCCGATGCCCTGCCGGCGCAGCGTGTCGCCGACTTCGGTGAACTGCACGCCAGCCAGGCGCTGGTCCAGCCCTTCGCCGCGGATGACCTGCACCACCGGTGCCTTGAGCGTGGCCTTGACGCTGAGTTCGGCGCCATCGCGCTGGAACGCGACCGTGACGCTGGCCCCGAGCGCGGTGAGCCCCTCGATGTTGTGCAGGTCCTGGGCACTGGCCACGGGCTTGCCATCGACCGCGGTGACCACGTCACCGGCACGCAGTCCGGCCGCGGCAGCGGGCGAATCCGCGCGCACGCGCGTGAGCACCGCGCCGCGCACCTCGTGCAGGCCGAGCAGGCGCGCCAGTTCGGGCGTCACGTCCTGCGCATCGACGCCGAGCACGCCGCGCTTGACCGTGCCGGTGGCCACGAGCTGGCGCATCACGTCGACCGCGAGGTTGGAGGGGATCGCGAAGCCGATGCCGACATTGCCGCCCGAGGGCGAGTAGATCATCGAGTTGATGCCGACCAGCTCGCCGCGCAGGTTCACCAGCGGTCCGCCCGAGTTGCCCGGGTTGATCGGTGCGTCGGTCTGGATGAAGTTCTGGTAGCCGGCGCCGCGCAGGCCGGTGCGGCCCAGGGCCGAGATCATGCCGTGGGTCACGGTCTGGCCCAGCCCGAACGGCTCGCCCACCGCGGCCACGAAATCACCCACCCGCAGGCTGGAGGAATCGGCGATCGGCAGCGCGACGAGGCGGTCGGCGGCGATCTGCAACACGGCCAGGTCGGTGTCGGGGTCGGTGCCCAGCACCTTGGCCTTGAGCGTGCGGCTGTCGGCCAGCGTCACGCTGATCTCGTCGGCGCCTTCCACCACGTGGTTGTTGGTGAGCACGTAGCCCTTGGCGGCATCGACGATCACGCCCGAACCCAGCGACTGCTGCACGCGCTCGCGCGGCAGGTCGGGCACGCCGAAGAAGCGGCGGAACACCGGATCGTCGAAATACGGATTGCGCACGGCCACGCGCGTGCGCGAGGCGATGTTGACCACGGCCGGGGTCACGCGCTCGAGCATCGGCGCAAGCGACGGCAGCGGCAGCACATCCGGCGCGGGCGCGGGTGTCGCCGCGTGGGCGACGGGCGTCGCGCCGCGGTCGGCCAGCAGGCCTCCCAGCACCAGCCCCACGCACAGGGGCAGCAACACGAGGGCGAGACGGGGCGACAGCGCAGGGCGAAACGGGGGCATGGCGAGGTATCCGGCAACGGTTGACGAAACGTCACAGACCGCGCGCGGCGTGCTGGAGTGCGCCGCGAGCGCGTGCTGGCAGGCCCATCTTGCAACATTCGTTCAGCTTGGCGCCGCGACTGCTGCGTTGCGGCAGTGCGCAGGCTTTACAGGCGAGCCGGGTTCAGCGTACTGTCACACGTCGGCGTCACAAGATGTTGTGGTTGCGGGCGCTGGCCGCAACTACAGCTTGTGATCCCAGTGAAGGGGCACGGCAGCGTCCGCCTTGGGAGAGGCGATGCGTCGTTGGTAGTCAGCGCGGCCCGCATGAGCGGGTCGCGCCAGCGAGGGAGAACCATCAGATCCATGAATACGGTCCGCCTTGAACAGCTCGCGCGCGGCGCGATCCAGATCCCGATGCAACCGGCGTCCTGGGACATCTGGGACAAGAAATACCGGCTCAAGACCAAGCAGGGCGAAGCGGTGGATGTGGACATCGACCACAGCTACCAGCGCATCGCGCGCGCACTGGCCGAGGTCGAGGATACCCCGGACAAGCGCAGCTACTGGCAGGAGCGCTTCCTGTGGGCATTGCGGCGCGGCGCGATCCCGGCCGGGCGCATCACCTCCAACGCCGGGGCGCAGGAGCACAAGCCCAAGACCTCGACCATCAACTGCACGGTGTCGGGCACCATCGAAGACTCGATGGACGACATCCTGGGCAAGGTCCACGAGGCCGGGCTCACGCTCAAGGCCGGCTGCGGCATCGGCTACGAATTCTCGACGCTGCGCCCGCGCGGCGCCTACGTGTCGGGCGCGGGCGCCTACACCTCGGGGCCGCTGTCCTTCATGGACATCTACGACAAGATGTGTTTCACCGTTTCGTCCGCAGGCGGCAGACGCGGCGCGCAGATGGGCACCTTCGATGTCTCGCACCCGGACGTGCGCGAGTTCATCAAGGCCAAGCGCGAAAACGGCCGCCTGCGGCAGTTCAACCTCTCGCTGCTCATCACCGACGGCTTCATGGACGCGGTCGAGCGCGATGCGGACTGGCCGCTGGTGTTCCCGGTGCATGTCAAGGAACAGCACGAGGTGGACCTCGCCGACGCCGCCACGGTGGTGTGGCGCGACTGGCCCACCCACAAGAACTACGTCACCCGCGACGATGGCCTGGTCGCCTGCAAGATCTACGGCCACGTGCGGGCGCGCCACCTGTGGGACATGATCATGGTCTCGACGTACGACTACGCCGAGCCCGGCTTCATCCTCATCGACCGCGTCAACGACATGAACAACAACTGGTGGTGCGAGAACATCCGCGCGACCAACCCTTGCGGCGAACAGCCGTTGCCGCCCTACGGGTCATGCCTGCTCGGCTCGGTCAACCTCACCACCTTCGTGCGCGATCCGTTCGGGCCCAAGGCGCGCTTCGACTGGGACGAGTACCGCGAGGTCGTGCGCGTGTTCACGCGCATGCTCGACAACGTGGTCGAGATCAACGGCCTGCCGCTCGCGCAGCAACGCGACGAGATCCTCGGCAAGCGCCGCCATGGCATGGGTTTCCTCGGCCTGGGCAGCACGCTCACGATGCTCAAGCAGCGCTATGGCAGCGCCGAGGCCTGCCGCTTCACCGAGGACGTCGCGCGCGAAATGGCGCTGGCGGGCTGGGAAACGGCGCTGTCGCTGGCCAAGGAGAAGGGGCCGGCACCGGTGCTGGCGCGGGACTTCACGGTCACCGGCGAGATGCTGCGCAAGCGGCCGCAGATGGCTGCCGACGGCTGGCAGGTCGGCGACGCGATCCCCGGGCGCGTGCTGCACGCCAGGTACAGCCGCTACATGCAGCAGGTCGCGCAGGTCGCCCCCGAGCTGGTGGCCGAACTGGCCGAGGTCGGGGCGCGCTTCACCCACCATTCCTCGATCGCCCCCACCGGCACCATCTCGTTGTCGCTGGCCAACAACGCCTCCAACGGCATCGAGCCTTCCTTCGCCCACCATTACAGCCGCAACGTGATCCGCGAGGGCAAGAAGTCCAAGGAAAAGGTCGAGGTCTACAGCTACGAGCTGCTGGCCTACCGCGAGATCATCAACGGCAAGGCCATGCCCGGCTCGCAGGAACCGGGCGAAAAGCTGCCCGACTACTTCGTGGCGGCCGACGACATCACGCCGCGCCAGCACGTGGACATGCAGGCCGCGGCGCAGCGCTGGGTCGACTCGTCGATCTCCAAGACCGCCAACGTCCCCACCGACTACCCCTACGAAGACTTCAAGGACATCTACCGCTACGCCTGGCAGCAGGGCCTCAAGGGCTGCACCACGTTCCGCTTCAACCCGGCGGCCTTCCAAGGAGTACTGGTCAAGGAGCATGATTTGGCCAACACCATCTACCGCTTCGAACTCGAGGACGGCTCGGTGGTGGAAGCCAAGGGCAATGAAGAGATCGAGTACGATGGCGAAACGCACACCGCGGCCAATCTGTTCGATGCGCTCAAGGAAGGCTACTACGGCAAGTTCTGACCCGCGTGCCGCGGCGGCGGCGTCACCGCCACTTGCGGCGCGCGCGCATCCGTGAAATCGTCCCGCAGTCGTGCGTTTGCCGCGGCCAAGCTGCGTCCAGCCAGTCTCGACAAGTCCGTTCGTCCACAGTCAGCCAAAAAACTCGGAGAGGGGATTCGACCATGCACAGTGAAGGCGGTTCGTTCGACAGTTTGAAGGAAGGCGCGGCGCAGATCGGTGGAGCGATCAGCGACGCCGCCAGCGCGGCAGCGAGTTCGGTCGGCAATGCCGTCAGCGATGCCAGGCAGGCGGTGGAAAACACCGTCAAAAAGGCCGCCGACACCGCGGCGACGGTGAAGAAGCAGGCCGCGCGCCGGGTGCAGGGCGTGGTGGCCAAGGTCAAGCAGATGGCCGGCAAGGCCGAGGCCGGCGAGAAGAAGGCCGTCGCCAGCGTCAAGCGCGAGGCCAAGAAGGTCGCGGGCAAGGCCAAGGCCGCCAAGAAAGCGGCAAAGAAGGCCGCGAAGAAGGTGGCACGCAAGGCGGCGGCGGCGAAGAAGGCAGTCAGGAAGGCCGTCAAGAAGGCTGCCCGCAAGGTGGCTGCGAAGCAGCCGGCGAAGAAGGCCGTACGCAAGGCAACCGCGAAGAAGGCGGTGGCGAAGAAGACCGCGAAGAAGGCTGCACGCAAGGCTGTCGCAAAGAAGCCGGCCGCGAAGAAGGCGGTGAAGAAGGCGGCACGCAAGGCGGCCCGGCCCGCGAAGAAGGCCGCGAAGAAGGGCGCCCGCCGCCGCTGAGTTGCAACACGCGCCTCCGGCCAGTCCTCGTGGCTGGCTGGAGCCGGTGTCCGCATGCACGCAGCATGCGCTGCCCTGATCGATCCGGCGCCTGGCTGGCGCTGATCGCCCGTTTCACCGTTTCGAGTGTCAAGGCATGAAGATCACCAAGAAGATCAAGGGTTATTCCGTCGTCAAGCCCGACGACAGCGTCGCGGTCCCGGCCCCGGCCGTCATCGCCGACGCGGCGCCCGAGGGCGGCGCCGAAGTCATCCAGATGCACGAGAAGGTCGAGCGTCCGGAAACCCTGATCGGCGCTACCTACAAGATCAAGTCGCCGCTGTTCGAGCACGCGTTGTACGTGACGATCAACGACATCGTGCTCAATGCGGGCACCGAGTACGAACTGCGGCGGCCGTTCGAGATCTTCATCAATTCCAAGAACATGGACCACTTCCAGTGGATCGTTGCGCTCACCCGCATCATGAGCGCGGTGTTCCGCAAGGGCGGTGACGTCACCTTCCTGGTCGAGGAGCTCAAGGCGGTGTTCGATCCACGCGGCGGCTATTTCAAGGCCGGCGGCGTGTACATGCCTTCGATCGTGGCCGAACTGGGCAACGTGATCGAGCAACACCTCAAGATGATCGGCCTGCTGCACGATCCCGAGCTGGACGAACACCAGAAGAAGCTCATTGCCGAGAAGCGCGCCGCCTACGAGGCACGCACAAAAAAAAAGCCTGAAAAACGCGCCGTAGATGCTGCTGGCGGGATCAAGGCCGACCTCGCCGGTGCCGGCGGCGAAGCCGCGCGACGCGATGCGTCGGCCGCCGCCACGGACCATGACACGGCCGGCACGGCTGCCAGCGCGTTTCCCGCCGGCGCCACCCAGTGCCACAAGTGCAACACCGCCGCGGTCATCGT
Organism: Lysobacterales bacterium; assembly: GCA_014338185.1. GTDB lineage: Bacteria > Pseudomonadota > Gammaproteobacteria > Xanthomonadales > Rhodanobacteraceae > Dokdonella_A. The sequence continues at coordinate 47,459 of QUBV01000015.1, forward strand.
GATGGACGGCTGCGAGACCTGCCTCAACTGCGGCTATTCCAAGTGCGGTTAGGCAACGCGACGAGCGGCACGGGTAAGCCGGCGCATGGCGTGACATCGTGACGCGCATCACCGTTGCAGGCCGCCAACGGTGTTGCAATGGCCACCACGTGCCGCGACGTCGGGAGGCCGCATGTGCAGGACTTGGCCTTGGGCATTGCTGCTGGCGGCTTCGCTAGCGCAGGCTGCGAGCTTCCATGTCGATCCCGTGGCCGGCAGTGACACCACCGGTGATGGCAGCGCCGCGCAGCCGTGGCGTTCGCTCGCACACGTGTTCGACGCCGGCCTGATCGAAACGCGCGACTGGCCGAGCTATCCCTACCAGCCGGGCATGACGCTGGTGACGGTCAACCCGGGCGCACCCGTGCGCGCGGGCGACACGATCTACCTGCGCAACGGCTACCACGGCGACGTGTCGATCCAGCACGCCTACAACAGCGCGCCGATCACGCTCGCAGCCGAACCCGGCCATACGCCGCAGCTGCGCAGCCTGCTGGTGCGCTCGGCCCAGCACTGGATCATCCGCGATCTCACGGTGAGCCCATCCTTCGGTGGCAACTACGAGACGATGACGATCGTCGAGGTGGACAACCACGCCTGGTTCGGACCGACCTGGGACGTGGCGCTGGAGCGGCTCGAGGTGTTCTCGATCGCCGACGCCTCGGGGTGGGGACCGAACGAATGGGTCAACCTCGCCTCCAGTGGCGTCGGCATCGGTGGCGACCGCGTGAGCCTGAGCGACAGCCGCGTGCGCAATGTGCGCTTCGGCATAGCGCTCGGCGGCGACGATGGCGTGGTGCGCGGCAACCTCGTCGACGGCTTTTCCGCCGATGGCCTGCGTGGCCTCGGCGACCGCGGCGTGTTCGAGTACAACCGCGTGCAGAACAACCTCATCGATGACGATTTCGACAGCAACCACGACGACGGCTTCCAGAGCTGGTCCTACGGTGCCGGCGGCGTCGGTACCGGCGAGGTTGTCGGTGTGGTGCTGCGTGGCAACGTGTTCATCAACGCCACCGATCCGGGCAACCCGCTGCGCAGCACGATGCAGGGCATCGGCTGCTTCGACGGGTTCTTTCGCGACTGGATCGTCGAGAACAATGTGGTCGTGACCGATCATTGGCATGGCATCAGCTTCTACGGCATGCGCGATTCGCGCATCGTCAACAACACCGTGATCGACCTCGCAAGCGGCAATCCGGGGCCGCCGTGGATCATGGTGCACGACCACAAGGATGGTCGCCCCAGCAGCAACGTGGTGGTGCGCAACAACCTTGCCGCCGACTTCTCGCTCGATGGTGACGCGCTGGTGATCGACCACAACATCGAATTCAGCGCAGCGGTCGCGGCGAGCCTGTTCGTGGCGCCACCGTTCGACCTGCACCTGCGCGCGGGCGCGCCGGCGATCGATGCGGGCAGCGCGACGCTGGCGCCCGCGCGCGACGTCGAAGGCACGCCGCGTCCGCAGGGGGCCGGCTTCGACATCGGCGCCTACGAGTATCGCGGCGACCTCATCTTCGCCGACGGCTTCGAGGCCAGGGGCGCACCCTGAGGCGGCCGCGTGCCTCGCCACGCGCCGCCCGCGGCGGCCGGCGCGTGCGTGGCGGGCGGGCCCGCCGTGTTCCCGGTTAGGATGGCGCCATGCCCGTCCTGTCCCTGCCGCGCTGGTTGCGTCGCATCCTGTGGTTCTCGGCCATGCTGTTGCTGGTCGCGCTCGCGACCCTGCTCGCGCGCGCGTTCGAGGCGCGCCGCATGCCCGAGCTCATGCCCTGGCATCGCCTCGCGCTCGACCACGAAGTCGATGCCGACTGGCTGGCCGCGCACCCGGACTGGGCCGGCTACCTGGACAACGAGCAGCAGCTGTTCGACGAACTGCACCAGCGCCTGGCCGCGGCCGCGGTCGCCGGGCGGCTGCGCTACGAGGTCGACAGCCGCATCGGCCGGGTCGAGGGCCAGCACGACTGGAACCGTTCCTTCGAATTGACGCCAGCCGCACCGCGCGGCGGCGTGCTGTTGCTGCACGGCCTCACCGACTCGCCCTACAGCGTGCGCACGCTCGCGGCGCTGTACGCCGACGCCGGTTTCGCGGTGATCGCCCCGCGCCTGCCCGGCCATGGCAGCGTACCCGCCGGCCTGCTCGACGTACGCTGGCAGGACTGGCGCGCGGTGGTGCCGATCGCGATGCGCGAGTTGCGCGCGCGCGTCGGTCCCGACCGGCCACTGCACATCCTCGGCTACTCCAACGGCGGCGCGCTGGCACTGGACTACGCGCTCGATGCGCTGGATGCCGACCCGGCCGATCTGCCACCACCGCGGCAACTCGTGCTCGTCTCGCCGATGATCGGGCTGCGGCCGTTCGCGGGACTGTCGCGCTGGTTGCCCTTGTTCGGTGGCATCAGCTACTTCGAGAAGTCGCGTTGGCTCGACATCCTGCCCGAGTACAACCCGTTCAAGTACAACTCGTTTCCGGTCAACGGCGCGGTGCAGTCGTACCTGTTGACCACGCGCCTGCAGGCGCGCCTGCTGGCGCTGGCCGCGAGCGGCCGCAACCGCCAGCTGCCGCCGATCCTCGGCTTCCAGTCGGTGCTCGACGACACCGTGAGCAGCCATGCCGTGGTGCATGACCTGTTCGAGAAGCTGCCCGCCAACGGCAGCGCGCTGGTGCTGCTGGACATCAATCGCGCGAACCTGCTCGGGCCGCTGTTCACCACCAGCGCGGCGCATGCGCTCGACATCCTGCACGATGGCCGGCCGCAGACCTACCGCGTCGACGTGATCGGCAACGCCGACCCGCACACGCTCGGCGTGGCCGAGCGCCGCTATGACGCGGGCAGCGAACGCGCCATCGAGCGCGCGCTGCCGCTGGCGTTTCCGGCCGAGGTGTATTCGCTCTCGCACGTGGCGCTGCCGTTCGCGTGCGACGATCCGTTGTACGGACTCGCGCCACGCCCCGATGAGGACTACGGCATCCGCCTCGGCACCCTGGCGCTGCGCGGCGAACGCAGCGCGCTGCTGGTCGGCGCCGACCAGTTCAACCGGCTCGGCTGCAATCCGTTCTTCGACTATCTGGTCGAACGCATCATGCTCACGCTGCCCGCAGCCGTGCCCGCACCAGCACCCGTGGCGGCGTCCGCGCCCGCACCGTAGCCGGTCCGGCCCGCCGGTTTTGCGCGACCGGCCGCGATTGCGCAGAATGACGCGCTGGCACTGCCGTGGCAGTGCCCTCCCGCGCTGCGCGCGCGGTCCGCCACGCAGTACAGGAAGCGAGCATGAGCAACATCGAGGTCAAGGTCCCCGACATCGGCCACTACAAGGGCGTGCCGGTCATCGAGATCCTGGTCCAGCCCGGCGACAGCGTCGCCAAGGACCAGGGCCTGGTCACGCTGGAGTCGGACAAGGCCACCATGGAAGTGCCCTCGAGCGTGGCCGGCGTGGTGCGCGAGCTGCGCGTGAAGATCGGTGATGAAGTGGCCGAAGGCAGCGTGGTCGCGCTGATCGAAGCGACAGGCGCCGCCGCGGCTGTGACGCCGCCCGCTGCCCCCGCGCCGGCCGCGCCGGTGGCGGCAGCGACCGCCACC
>QUBV01000016.1 GCA_014338185.1 Lysobacterales bacterium
AAGCCGATGATCTGTTCTTCGGTGAACCGCTTCTTCATGTCCGCCCTCGCTGGGTTGGCGGACTCTACTGAAGTCGGACTGGCACTGAAAACGGGGGGGCAGGTCACCCGGGCTGTCGTAATTGCCGTTGCAGAACCCAGCTTGGGTCTGCTCACCGAAACAGGTGTTCACGATCAACGGGGTGTCAGGCAGGTACGGCCAGATGAGCGGTGAAGCGCAGGTCTGTGCAATGACCTGTGTGCCGGCGCATACGCATGTCATTGCGAGCATGGATTGCGCAAGGCGCAAGCGCGCGAAAAGTGAGTGCTGGCGCGCGCTGGATGCGTGGCTGATGATTGACTGAGACGAGGCTTGAGACGACGTAGACATGGCAGACCTCTCGGTCGTGCGCGACGTGTCAATTGCTGGCTGGTTATCAGATCCTCATTGGAAGCGTCTCCATCAAGACCACGAAGTCGGCCTGGTGGATTGCTTGTCGTAGTCATGTTCGGACGATTGGATGATGCATCGATATCGCCGGCGAACGCCGCGCACGCTGATACAGGTCAAGTTTGGGTGCAAGGTGTCGCCACCCGTAAGCTGAACGCACAAATGCTGCATTTGCACACGCCCAAACTCCCGGGACGGGTGCGCTGGCCGCGATGCAGGCCGATATGCACCGCGATGGCATCGGCGCGCACGTGCACTTATGGGCTGGATCGGGCGGGTGGGGAGCCTCGGGCGCCATCCTCGCCGGCCCGGAGGCGGCGGATGACCAGCCGACCGGCTCAGCCTGCCGCGCGCACGATGCCGCGCTGGACCAGCGCGGTGACGATGGCGTGGGCGGCTTCTTCGGGCGACTGCGCGGTGGTATCGATGCGCAGTTCCGGGGTGGAGGGGGCTTCGTAGGGCGAGTCGATGCCGGTGAAGTTCTTGAGCTCGCCGCGGCGGGCCTTGCGGTACAGGCCCTTGGGGTCGCGCGCCTCGACCACCGCGAGCGGGGTGTCGACGAAGACCTCGATGAACTCGTCGCCCTCGACCATGCTGCGCGCGAGTGCGCGCTCGGAGCGGAATGGCGAGATGAAGGCGGTGAGCACGATGAGGCCGGCGTCGACCATCAGCCGCGCGACTTCACCCACGCGGCGGATGTTCTCGACGCGGTCGGCGTCGGTGAAGCCGAGGTCCTTGCTCAGGCCATGGCGCACGTTGTCGCCGTCGAGCAGGTAGGTGCGCGCGCCCAGCGCATGCAGTTCGCGCTCGACGATGTTGGCGATGGTCGACTTGCCGCTGCCGGAGAGGCCGGTGAACCACAGCACCGCGGGGCGGTGGCCGTTCTGGCGCACGCGCGCCTGCTTGTCGATGTCGACCGCCTGCCAGTGGATGTTGTGCGAGCGGCGCAGCGCGAAATGGATGAGGCCGGCACCGACCGTGCGGTTGCTGTAGCGGTCGATGACGATGAAGCCGCCCATGTCACGGTTGTCGGCGTAGGGATCGAAGGCGACCGGCCGGTCGAGCGCCAGGTTGACGACGCCGATGCCGTTGAGCTCGAGCGTGCGCGCGGCGAGCTTGTCGAAGCTGTTGACGTCGATGGCGTACTTGGGTGCCGCGAATGACGCTCCGACCGTGGTGGCGGCAAGCTTCACCAGATACGGGCGTCCCGGCAGCATCGGCGCCTCGTCCATCCAGATCAGCGTGGTCTCGAACTGGTCGGACACCGCGGCCGGGTCGGTGGCCGCGCACAGCACGTCGCCGCGGCTGGCGTCGACTTCGTCGGCGAGCGTGAGCATGACCGACTCGCCGCTGCCGGCCTGCACCGCATCGCCGTCGAAGCCGACGATGCGCGCGACCGTGGTCTGGCGCCCCGATGGCAGCACCCGGACCGAGTCGCCCGGGCGCACGCTGCCGCCGAGGATGCGGCCGGCGTAGCCGCGGAAGTCGAGATCGGGCCGGCACACCCACTGCACCGGCAGGCGCAGCGGTGCGTCGCCGGCGCCCGCGCTTGCATCGACCTGTTCCAGGTGCTGCAGCAGGCTCGGGCCCGCATACCAGGGCGTGTGCGCACTCGGTGCGGCGATGTTGTCGCCGTGCAGCGCGCTCAGTGGAATCGCGGTGATCGTGTCGAACTGCAGGTGCCCGGCGAACTGGCGATAGTCGCTCACGATCGTCTCGAAGCGCTCGCGTGACCAGTCGACGAGGTCGAGCTTGTTGATCGCGAGCACCACCTGGCGGATGCCGAGCAGCGACACGATGTGGCTGTGCCGGCGGGTCTGGGTCAGCACGCCCTTGCGCGCATCGACGAGGATCACCGCGAGCTGCGCGGTGGATGCGCCGGTGACCATGTTGCGGGTGTATTGCTCGTGGCCGGGCGTGTCGGCGACGATGAACTTGCGCCGCGCGGTGGCGAAGAAGCGGTAGGCCACGTCGATCGTGATGCCCTGTTCGCGTTCGGCCGACAGGCCGTCGACGAGCAGGGCGAAGTCGAGCTGGTCGCCCTGGGTGCCGAAGCGGCGCGACTCGTCGGCGAGCGCGGCGAGCTGGTCGTCGGGCAGGGCGTGGGCCGCGTGCAGCAGGCGACCGATCAGGGTGCTCTTGCCGTCGTCGACGCTGCCGCAGGTGATGAAGCGCAGCAGGTCCTTGTCGTGGCTTGCGACGGGCGCGTGCATCAGAAATAGCCCTCGGTCTTCTTGCGCTCCATCGAGGCGCCGCCATCACGGTCGATGATGCGGCCCTGCCGCTCGCTGCTGTGGGACTGCTCCATCTCGGCGATGATCGCGTCGAGCGTATCGGCGTGCGATTCGATGGCGCCGGTGAGCGGATAGCAGCCGAGCGTGCGGAAGCGCACGCGGCGCAGTTGCGCCGATTCGCCCGCGCGCAGTGGCAGGCGCTCGTCGTCGACCATGATGAGCGCGCCGTCGCGCTCGACCACGGGGCGCTCGGCGGCGAAGTACAGCGGCACCACCTCGATGCGCTCGGCGCGGATGTAGTGCCACACGTCGAGCTCGGTCCAGTTCGACAGCGGGAACACGCGGATGCTTTCGCCGGGATGCTTGCGCGTGTTGTACAGGCGCCACAGCTCGGGCCGCTGCTGCTTGGGGTCCCAGTGGTGCTGGCCGTTGCGGAACGAGAACACGCGTTCCTTGGCGCGGGATTTCTCCTCATCGCGGCGTGCGCCGCCGAAGGCGAGGTCGAAGCGATGCTGGTCGAGCGCGAGCTTGAGGCCCTGGGTCTTCCACAGGTCGGTGTGCATGGCCGAGCCGTGCTCGATCGGATTGATGCCCAGCCGCTGCGCCTCGGGGTTGCGGTACACGATGAGGTCGAACTGGCCGCTGCGGGCGACGCGCTCGCGCAGCTCGTACATCGCGCGGAACTTCCAGGTGGTGTCCACGTGCAGCAGCGGAAACGGCACGCGCGCGGGGAAGAACGCCTTGCGCGCCAGGTGCAGCAGCACCGAGCTGTCCTTGCCGATCGAGTACAGCATGACCGGCCGCTCGGACTCGGCGACCGCCTCACGCAGGATGTCGATGCTCTCGGCTTCGAGTTGGCGCAGGTGGTTGGGCGCGCTCATCGCAGGGTCGCTGGATCAAAGCGCGCAGTGTACGGGCTCGGCGGCGCGCGCGGTCATGCCGGCGCAGCATGTGCAAAGAATGCGGCGCCGGCTGGCGCATGCCGCGTCACCGTCGCAGCGATCGCCGGCGGCGCGCAGGCGATCGCGGGTGCAGCGGCAAGGGCGGCGGATGCCGCCCGCACGGGCCGCGGCCGGCGCCGCGGCTGCGAGCTCGCGCAACCCCGGCCGGGCATCGCGCCGCCGCGCCGCCGGCGCTCAGCGATAGCCGGCGCAGAACGCTGGCGCGTCCTTCGTGATGAGCGCGCAGCCACGCTTGATCTCGTCGATCATGAGCGCGCAGGCGTTGGCCACGTTGCACGGCGGGTGCGTGGCGGGCGAGACCTGTTGGCACTGGTCGACATACTGCTCGGCCTTGGCCGCGCCGACTTCGGCCTTGCAGCTGCGCTCGTCGCCGGCTGCCGGCGTCGCGTCGGCATCGGCCGCGGCGCGCGCGACGCAGGCCGCGTGCGCGGGATCGCATTCCAGCTCGCGGCGCAGTTGCTCCGCGCGCAGGCCGGTCAGTTCCTCGATGCAGGACGCCTGCGCCGCGGTGGCCCTGGTGGCGTCGCGCTGGCCTTGCGCCTTGAACGCGCACTCCTTGTCGCGGAAGCTGATCCAGGCGCGCTGCGCATCGCGCAGGCGCGCCTGGTCGGCAGCATCGAGTCGGCCGATGAGCGCCTTGTAGTTGTCGTTGAGCGCACGGTCCGCATCCGAGGCCGAAGCCGGTGGCATCGACCATGGCAGCACACACCAAAGCAACACCCACCATGCCCGTTTCATTGCTCGTTCTCCCTGTCATCCAGCCAGGCACGCCCAGTCCACCTGGACGGTGCCACCGCTGCGGTCAGAAGCGCAAGCGCGCGAACAGCGACGGGCCCTCGAGGCGGATGTCGAAGTCGCCGCCATAGCGGCGCGATTCGCGATCCAGGTGGACGCGCTCGCCGCCATACTCGGCACCGATGCCGATGTTCTGCCAGGGGAACCATTCCACGCCCACACGCGTGTCGATGATGTGGCCGCCCAGCGAGCCGCCGCTCTTGCGCACGCCCATCGCGGTGACGTACACGCGCAGCGCGTCGGAGAAGGCGTGCTTGTAGCCGAGCGAGAGCAGCGGCGCCGCGGCCGATTCACTCCAGTAGGCACTCGCGTGCACCGGCTGGCCTGCTTCGGTGGCATCGCCCGACAGTCTGAGGTCGGCCTTGTAGTACGCCGCGCCCAGACCGACTCCGAACACGTCGGTGTCACCGCCGAACCACCAGTGCCAGGCCACGCTGCCCACGCTGAAGCCGAACTTGGAGTCGAGCTCGGCGTCGCCGTCGAACACGATGTCGTCGTAGGCGAACGCGGCGTTGAGACGACGGCCGCGGCTGCGGTCGAGCGTGTAGTAGTCGAGGGTGAGGCCCTGGCTGCCCAGCGCGAGGAAGTCGACGCGGAAGCGGCCGATGGTGCTGTGGCCCGCATCGATGTCGACATGGCCGTTGGCGGTGGTGCCGGTCGCCGTGTGGGCATTGACCTCGAGCGTGGCGTCGGGATAGTAGCCGCCGATCCACACGCTGGTGCGATCCAGCGCCAGGGAGCGTTCGCTCGCGCTGGCGCCGAGGGAGCCGAGTACGAGCGCGGCAGCCACGGCCGTGCGGAGCGATGTAGCGATGTTCATGGGATGTCCTTGGGAGGGTGTCGCGTGGAAGGAATGCGACTCGATTCTATGCCAAACCCGCGATCGTGGGCTGATCCCGTGGCCCGGCAGCGCTATAGTGCGCGCGCCGGGGGCAGCGGCTTCGAAGCGTGGAGGATGTGATGGCCACATGCCGGGGTTGGATCGTTGCAGGTGGAGTCGCGTTGCTGGTGGGCGCGGGCGCTGCGCATGCCGCGCAGGTCGAGTGCCGAAGCCAGGGCTACCACTACAACTACTGCCGCGTCGATACGCAGGGCGTGGTGCGCATGCTGCAACAGCAGTCGAGCTCGCCCTGCGACCGTGGCCGCAGCTGGGGCTACGATCGCCGCGGCATCTGGGTCGATGACGGCTGCTCGGCGGTGTTCGAGTACGGCTACGGCGGTGGCTACGATGGCGCCGCGTCGCGTGGCCGCGGTGACGACGGCGCGCTCGTGGCCGGGGTGGCCGCACTGGCGATCATCGGCGCGATCGCCAGTTCGCAGCACCACGCCGACCGGCCGCATTACGAGCCCACCGGCCCGCGCGTGCCGGGCTGGGCGATCGGCAGCTTCAGCGGCAGCGACAGCGAATCGGGCGCCGACATGGGCGTGCGCATCGATCCCGATGGACAGATCGATGGCTACTACGGCCATCGCCAGCTCACGGGCCAGTTCGATGGCGACCGCGCCTACCTGGGCGGGCGCGGCTACAGCGCCTATGCCACGCGCGATGGCTTCCGCCTGGTGGCCGACGACGATGGCCGCATGGTCATCGACTTCTACCGCGACTGACGAGGAGTAGCGACATGTTGCGTACCGTCACTTGCGTTGTGCTGTGGATGCTGGCCTGGACGCTGTGCCAGGCGGCCCCGCCGGCTCCCGCAACCCCGGCCGCGCCGGCGCAGGCCGCGCCTGCCGCGGACAAGCCCGCGGCGCGGCGCGGGCCACGCCTGCCGGTCGATGGCGTTGCGGCGTTGTCACGCATCGAAGCGCAGCACACCTTGCGCGTGGGCGTGGCGCTCAACGCGCCATGGGTGATGCATGACAAGGATGGGCAGCTGTTCGGCTATTCGATCGATGTCGCGCGCAAGCTCGCCGCCGACATGGACTGGAAGCTCGAACTCGTGGAGACCTCGTGGCCCGGCCTGTTCGACGACCTGCGCACCAACCGCTTCGATGTCGCGATCGCAGGCATCAGCATCACCCCGCAGCGCGCGCGTCGCATCGCCTTCAGCCAGCCCACGGGCGAGTTCGCGGTGTCGTTGGTGGCCAATCGCGCCAAACTCGGCAGGCAGGGCGTGGCCGGGTTGAAGGCCGATCCGCAACGGCGCATTGCGGTGCACAAGGACACGCTCACCGCGGAACTGGCCAAGGCCGCGCTGCCGGCCGCGCAGTGGGTCGAGTTCGATGATGACCACCAGGCGATCGCGGACCTGCGCGACGGCAAGGTCGATGCGCTGGTGGCCGAAGCGCCCTTGCCCGAACTGCTCGCGCGTGCCTTCCCCAAGCGGCTGCAGGTGTCCGAACAGGGCGTGCTCGCGCGCACCGCGCATGGCATCGCGCTGCGTCGTGGCGAGACGGCGCTGCGCGACGTGCTCGATGCGTGGGTGGTGCAGGCGCAGGCCAGCGGTTGGCTCAAGGCGCGCGCGGCCCATTGGTTCGAGCAGTCCGCCTGGCTCGACCAGCTCTGATCCGGCGCTTGCCGAGCCGGGCACGCGGGCCGGCGCGACGCAGACCTCGCGCGGCGCCGCGGCAGGTGTCAGGGCGCGCGGCGCAAGGCGAGCACCGCATTGAGACCGCCGAACGCGAATGAATTGGACAGTGCGGCCTGCAGCGGGCGCTCGCGCGCGACGTTGGGCACGTAGTCGAGGTCGCACTCGGGGTCGGGGTCGATGAAGTTCATCGTCGGCGGCAGCACGCCCTCGCGCAGCGCGCCGATCGTGGCCAGCAGCTCGATCGCGCCGGCCGCGCCGAGCGCATGGCCATGCATCGACTTGGTCGAGGACACGGCCAGCGTGTCCGCATGCGCACCGAACACCTGGCGCAGTGCGCGGGTCTCGGTGGGGTCGTTGGCGGGCGTGGCGGTGCCGTGGGCGTTGACGTAGCCGACGTCAGCGGGGTCGAGCCGCGCGTCGGCGAGCGCGCGGCTGATCGCCTTGGCGGTCCAGGTTTGCGACGGAAACACGATGTCGCCGGCATCGGCCGACAGGCCCGCGCCCGCGAACTCGGCGAGGATCGGCGCGCCGCGCGCTTGCGCGCTGTCGAGCGTTTCCAGCACGAACATCGCCGCGCCCTCGCCGAGCACCATGCCGCGGCGCTGCTTGCAGAACGGCCGGCAGGTGTCGTCGGCCATCACCCGCATCGCTTCCCATGCGCGCACCACGCCGAGCGTGATGCAGGCCTCGCTGCCACCCGTGAGCGCGGCGCGCGCGGCGCCGCTGCGCACGAGCATGAACGCCTGCGCGAGCGCGTGGTTGGCCGAGGCGCATGCACTCGAGGTGGCGAAGGCGGCGCCGTGCAGGCCGTGCTCGATGCAGACGTGGCTTGCCGCCGCGTTGGCCATGAGGCGCACGATCGTGAGCGGATGCAGGCGCGGGTTGTTGTCGCCGTACAGGCGCTTGGAGGCTTCGTCGTGGGTGGTCTCGCCACCCACGCCGGTGCCGATGACGACCGCGGTGTCCTCGCCCAGCCCGTCGCGCGCGAAGTCGATGCCCGACTGCGCGACGGCCTCGCGCGCGGCGACCAGCGCGAACTGGCTGAAGCGGTCGTACTGGATGAGCTTCTTCTCGTCGAAGTGCCGCGCGGGATCGAAGCCGCGCACCTCGGCGGCGATGCCGTAGCGCAGCCCCTCGCGCGGAAAGTTCTCGATCGGGCCGATGGCGCCGCGGCCTTCGCGCAGGGCGTTCCAGGTGGCGGTGGCGTTGTGGCCGAGCGGCGTGACGGCGCCGATGCCGGTAATGACGACGCGGTGCATGCGCTCAGGCGTCAGGCTTGGGGCGCGGCGTTGGCGGCGACGAGCTTCTCGACCGCCTCGACCAGTCCGCTCACCGAGCCGGTGTCGAAGTTGGCGTCATGATCGGGCAGGCTGATCTTGAAGTGGTCCTCGATCTCGAAAATGATCTGCACCACGTCCAGCGACTGGATTTCCAGGTCCTTGAGCGTGGCCTGCGGCGTGATCTTGGCGCGATCGATGTTCGCTTCCTTGGCGATGATGTCGAACACGGTGTCCTGTACGCTGCTCATCGGGTACGTCTCCGGGAAATGGGTGTGGCTGCAGCGGGACGACCGCCCGATACCGCGCGCATGATCGCCGTGCGCAGGACGATGTTCAAGCACCATGCACGGGTGGATGCGGCCGCGCCGGCGTTCCCAGTGTCACGCAAGGCGTGCATACTGCGGCGTCACCCTGCCTCATCGCGCGCATGTCCACGCTCGTAGTCCTGCTCTGGCTGGCCAACATAGTGCTCGACACTTTCGGGCAGCTTTCCTTCAAGGCCGCCGCGACCGGTCCGGACCTGGGCGAGGGCCTCGCGCGCTGGCGCGCGATGGCGCGTCGGCCGTGGATCTGGCTCGGCGTGGCGGCCTACGTGGCCGAGTTCCTGGTGTGGCTCGCGTTCCTGTCGCTGGTGCCACTGTCGCAGGGCGTGCTGCTCGGCTCGATCAACATCGTCGCGGTGATGGTTGCCGGACGCATGCTGTTTGCCGAGCATTTCACGCCGCTGCGCACGCTCGGCATCCTGCTGGTGGCGTGCGGCGTGGCCGTGGTCGGCATCGGAGCCTGAGCATGCGCCGCTTCTACTTCATCGGCTTTCTCGTGCTGGTGTGCTTCGACACCTTCGCCCAGGTCTGCTTCAAGCTCACCGCCAACCATGCGATGCCGCCCGAGGCGAGCCTGGCGTGGGTGCTGCGCGTGATGTCCTCGCCGTGGGTGTACTGCGCGATCGGCTGCTACATCGGTGCGTTCGTGACCTGGATGGTGCTGCTGGAGCATGCACCGATCGGTCCCGCGTTCGCGGCTTCGCACCTGGAGGTGGTGAGCGTGCTGGCGCTGTCGGTGGTGCTGTTCGACGAGCACATCGGCGCGCCGCAGCTGATCGGCAGCGCGCTCATCCTCGCCGGCATCGTCTGTCTCGCGATCAGTGAAACCGAAGGTGAGCCGCCTGCCGCCGCGCCGTGAAGTACCCCCGACCGCAGGCCTGCCGCCGCGCTGGCGCGACCTGCTGTCGTGGCACGGGACGCTTGCGGAGCCGGCCGCGGCCTTCCTCGGCGTCGAGGCGCTGCAGGTCACCTGCTCGGGCACCGCCGCGCTCGTCGTCGCGCTGACCGCGCTGCACCGGATGAGCGGGCGGCGCACGGTGATCGTGCCCGGCTACACCTGCCCGCTGGTCGCGCTCGCGGTCGCGCACTGCGGCCTGCGCCTGCGGCTGTGCGACCTCGGCCCCGATTCGATCGACTTCGACCACGCCGCGCTCGCGCGCCTGTGCGATGCCGACACGCTCGCGCTGGTGCCCACCCATCTCGGTGGGCGCGTGGTCGATGTGGCCGCCTCGGTCGCCTGCGCGCGCGCGGCCGGTGCGTTTGTGATCGAGGATGCGGCACAGGCCTTGGGCGCGCGCGAGGGCGCCGCCAGCGTCGGCCTGCGCGGCGATGCGGGCGTGTTCAGCCTTGCGGTGGGCAAGGGCCTGACCACCTTCGAAGGCGGCCTGCTCATCGCCCGCGACGCGCGGCTGCGCGCCGCGTTCGCCGAGGTCGCCCGGGAGTTGCTGCCGTGGCGGCCGGGCTGGGAGCTGTGGCGCACGCTGCAACTGCTCGGCTACCACGCGCTGTACCGCCCCGCGACGCTCGCTCTGGCCTACGGCATGCCGCTGCGCCGCGCCTTGCGCCGCGGCGATCTGCTGGCCGCGGTCGGTGACGATTTCGCGGCGAGCATACCGCTGCACCGGCTCGGATCCTGGCGCCAGGGCGTGGGCGCGCGCGCCCTCGCGCGCCTGCCGCGGTTCCTTGCGCAGTGCAATGAGCGCGCGCAGCTGCGCAGGCAGCGCCTGGCCGCGATCACCGGCGTCACGCTCATCGACGAGCGTGCGGGCGTGCAGGGCGTGTGGCCGTTCTTCATGCTGCGCTTGCGCGATCGCACGCGCCGCGACGCGGTGCTCGCGCAGCTGTGGGGCGCGGGCCTGGGCGTGGGTCGCCTGTTCATCCACGCCTTGCCCGACTACGCGAGCGTGGCGCCGCTGAGCGATGCCGCGGCACTGCCCAATGCCCGCGCGCTGGCCGACACCATGTTGACCGTGAGCAACAGTCCATGGCTGGACGAGGCGGGCTTTGCGCGCATCGTCGCGGTGCTCGAACGGCTTGCGCGCTGAGCGCGCACGCGCGCCGCGTGCGCGCATCGCGAGCGGGCGATGGTGGATGCGAGCACGGAACCCGGATTGCGGGTCCCGGGCCGTGCGTGCCCTCAGCGACGCGCGGCGTCGATGCGGGCGAGCAGGCGCAGGTTGAGCGCGTGCTGCTGCGCCTGCCACTGCGCGAGCTGGGCTGGGTCGATCGCGGGTTGCGCATCGAGCGCGCTGAGCTGGCGCTTCCACCAGCTGGCGTAGCGGTAGGTCGACACCTCGCCGGTGATGTCGCTGCCGATCACGCGCCCGGCCAGCAGGTCGATGCCGCGCATGAGATCGGCTTCACTGAAGCGTCCCTGGTCCCAGTTGGTGCGCGCCACCGCGGGATCGAGCACGTCCTTGTCGATGCTCAGGTACAGCGGCGTGGTCGCGCCCTGCTGGCGCTCGGCAAAGCGCTCGAGCAGGGCCGCGGGCGAGTCGAAGGCGTGCACCGCGTGGCGCAGGCCCAGGCGCCGGGCCCAGCCGACCGCGACGCCGACCGTCCAGTACTCGAGGCGACCGCGCCACAGCGGCGCGAGGTGGTTCTCCCAGGCGTGGCCGAGGCCGACGTCGTGCGAGCTGATGCCGAGCACGTGCACGCGCGCCACGCCGCGCAGCGCGGCCACGCGCCGCACCCACGAGCCGCAGTGGATGCCCCATGGGAAGCGCATGTTGTCGGGGTGGTTGTCGAACACCACCACTTCGCAGGGACCGGCCGCGCTGGCCCGCTCGATCAGCGGCCAGCTCAGGTGGTGATAGTCGCCGCTGCCGAGCAGCACGGTGCCGTGTTGTGGTGGCAGTTGCGGCAGCAGCGCGGCCACGAAGCGCGCGAAGGTGCGCCGTGTCGAGCCGAAGCGGATGCGCTCCTGCCATGCGCGCAGGTCGAGCCGGGTCGCCCCGGCCAGCGCGCCGACCGACGCGTCGAAGTCAAGGACCAGCGGTGCCGGCATCGGCAGTCTCCGCGTGCCCGGCCCAGGCCCGGTCGCTTTCGAAATGGCGCGCGAGCCGGCGCAGCGCGAAACGCAGCAGGCGGCTGCGCGGGCGCACCGCATGGCGCGTGAAGGTGAAGCGCGCACCCAGGTAGGACTTGATCTGCGGGTCGGTCCAGCCCGCGACATAGCAGTCCAGCCCGCGCTCGCGCGCGTATTCGAGGTTGTGCATCCAGCTGACGAAGTACAGGTTGTTGTCGCGCGCGGCCGGATAGCGGAAGCCCACGTACTTGTCCACCAGCGCCGCGCCCTGCACGAAACACAGGTTCCAGCCGATGACCTCGCCGTCGCGGCGGTAGACGAACACGATGCCACCGCTGCCAGCGTCCTGCAGCAGCGCGTCGAAGAATTCGCGGCTGAGCTGGTCGAAGTGGATCTGGCTCTGCGCGAACACCTCAAGGTACAGCGCGTGGAACAGCTCGCGCCGGGCGGCATCGGCAAAGTACGCCGAGCCGGTCGCCACCGCCTCGACCTGCAGCTGCGCGCGCACGCGCAGCTTGCGCCGGATGTCCTTGCGCCGCGCCGGCGACAGCCGCGCGAGGTACTCGTCGGTGGAGCCGAAGTCGATCGGCACCCATGCCAGTGCCTGGCCTTCGAGCAGCACGAAGCCGGCGCGTTCGGCGGCCGTGGCGAGCGCCTGTGCCTGCGCATTGCTCGCCGCGTCCAGCAGCGGCGAGTCCTGCGGCAGGTCCTTGATGATGAGGAACGGCTGTGCCGCGTGTTCGCCCAGCCACTCCGCGACCAGTGCCGCGGCCGGCACGCCGGCCGGGACCAGTGCGTACTCCGACACCGTGGTGCCGATGAAGCAGGTGCGCGGACGCAACCAGCGGCTCCACCAGCGATACAGCGGCAGGCGCTCGATGCGGCGGCGCAGCGCCGGCTCGGCGGTGGTGAGCAGGTCGAACCGCGCGACGAAGGCGGGCGTGCCCGAGCGCGTCACCAGTGTGTGGAACTGCGCGGGCGGATGGGCGAGGAAGCGCTCGACCAGCGCGCGCGGCTCCAGCTGGTTGCACAGCGTGGCCGCGGGCGTGCCGGCCGCGTTCACTTGGCCAGTGCGAGCGGCGCGTGCCGGCTCCAGCTCGCCTCGCGCTGGGCGACGATGTCGCGGAAGAACGCGATGGTGCCGTCGATGACCTTGCTGCGTTCGCGGTCGATGGTGACGAGGTGGTAGCTGTCGTGCAGCAGCAAGGTCTTGACCGGGCCACGCACGCCGCGCTCGATCAGGCGCACGTTGCGCAGCGAGGCGATGTCGTCGTGGGCCGAATGCGCGACGAAGCATGGCGCGCGCACGCGGCCGAGGCGACCGCGCACGCGCGTGGACAGGCGCTGGAACTGGGCCAGCGCGGGCCACGGGAATCCGGCCAGGCCGGCCTCCTCGCTGGCGCCCGCGAGCATCGCGCCGACCACGCGCTGGCGGATGCGTTCGTCCTTGATGCCATACGGCTCGGCCTCGGCGAACACGCGGTGGCGCCCGATGCCCAGCGGCGTGACCAGCGGCAGCAGGAACGCGAGGCGGCCGATCGCGGGCGTGGCCCAGCCGTCGTGGAAGAAGGTGGTGCCATACAGGCCCAGGCCATCGACCTGGGCCGGGCGGTCGATGGCGAGCTTGAGCGCGAGCAGCGCGCCCATCGACAGGCCGGCGACGAACAGGTGATCCACGTCCTCGCGCAGGCGGTCGGCGGCCGCCGCGACACTCGCGGCCCAGTCGCGCCAGCCGGTGGCGAGCAGGTCCCCGGTGTCGCCACAGTGGCCGGCCAGCTGCACGCCGAGCACGCTGAAGCCGGCGCGCTGCAGGCAGTTGCCCACATAGCGCATCTCGGTCGGCGTGCCGGTCAGGCCATGGATGAGCAGGACGCCGGCGCGCCCGCCGCGCAGGTGGAATTCGCAGGGTTTGATCATGGTGTTCGATCGGGTCGCCGCGGATCGTCGCCGCGTGCGGCCCGCGCGGCCTGCAGGTCTTGGATGCCGCGCAGCATGGTTCGCGTGCCTTTCGCAGGGCTTTCGCCGGCTTGGCGTCGCGCATGCTGGCCGGGCCGAGCGGGCGCGTGGCGTCGGGGTTGGCCGGCGAACGCGGCCGGTGCGTGTCAGTTTTGGGCAGCGCGTGTCAGCGCCGCGGCGCGATTCGGTGCCGTGGCGCTGGCATGACAATTGCTTGACTCATCGTGGGGAAACATCCAGGAGACGCCACATGAGCTACGACATCCTCAAGAATCTCGGTCTGGACCACCTGGATACGCGTTCACCGGACTTCCTGCAGGCGCTGGAGCGCATGCAGCGCGAAGCCCTGCTGCGCCTGCAGGCCGACGACTACGTGCGTACGCCCGACCTGCGCGAGGCGCAGGGATTCTGAGCCACGCCCGGCGCGGCCGGCGCCGCCGGAGGGCGGCAAGGGCGGACGCGACACGATCCCGTTATGCTGTGCGTGAATGGCGCAGCCGCGTCGCCCCGCCCACGCCCACCGGATGCAGCTGAACCTGTTTCTTGCCTCGCGCAGCCCGCGGCGCAGCGAGTTGCTGCGCCAGATCGGGCAAGCCTTCGAACTCGTTGATGTCGATGTGCCCGAGCTGCGCGCGGCGGACGAGTCTCCCAGCCAGTACGTGAGCCGAGTCGCGCGCGACAAGGCGCGGGCGGGCCTGCGCGCCTTGGGCGCGCGCGCCGCTGCGGTCGTGCTCGGCGCCGACACCGAAGTGGTGCTCGACGACGAGGTGCTGGGCAAGCCCGCCGATGCCGCGGCCGCGACCACGATGCTGGGCCGTCTCGCCGGGCGCAGCCACGAGGTCATTTCGGCGTTGTGGCTGGTCGCTGCGGGGCGCGAACTGCATGCGATCCACCACTCGCGCGTGACCTTCGCCGCGCTCGATGCGGCGCGGATCCAGGCCTACGTGGCCAGCGGCGAGCCGTTCGGCAAGGCGGGTGGCTATGCGATCCAGGGCCGCGCGGCCGCGTTCATCACCCATCTGGAAGGCAGCCATTCGGGCGTGATGGGGCTGCCCCTGCACGAAGTGGCACGGCTGCTCGACGACTGGCAGCGGGCCGCCTGACGCCGCCCTGAAAGATCGCCATGCGAGGCTGCCACCGGCTTGGGCGGCGGCGCAGTCGACAAGCAGCCGGTGCCAAAGCTATAAATCACTCAAATTCCTGCAGCTATCTCCTTCATGTCAGAAGAAATCCTGATCAACGTGACCCCGCGCGAGACGCGTGTGGCGGTGGTCGAGAACGGCATGCTGCAGGAGGTGCAGGTCGAGCGTGCGAGCCGTCGCGGCTACGTCGGCAACATCTACAAGGGCCGCGTCAGTCGGGTGATGCCGGGGATGCAGGCCGCCTTCGTCGAGATCGGGCTGGAACGCGCCGCGTTCCTGCATGCCTCGGACGTGGTACGTGCGCAACTGCCCAGTGACGAGGGCGGCGAGGTGGCCACGCCAGGCCCCATGCCGGCGATCGGCGATCTCGTGCGCGACGGCCAGGAGGTCGTGGTGCAGGTGGTCAAGGATCCGATCGGCAGCAAGGGCGCGCGCCTGACCACGCACCTGTCGATCCCTTCGCGCTACCTCGTGCTGCTGCCCTACAGCCGCGCGTTGGGCGTGTCGGTGCGCATCGAGGACGACGCCGAGCGGCAGCGCCTCAAGGACATCCTCGCCGAATTGTCGGGCGCGTCGTTGCCCACGGTGTCGACGCCCGCGGCCGAGCCCGCGCCCGATGCCCGCCGCTATGGCTACATCGTGCGCACCAATGCCGACGGCACCGCGCGCGAGGCGCTGGCCGAGGACATCGCCTACCTGGGCAAGGTGTGGCGCGCGGTGCAGGACAACATCGCGCGCGCCAGGGTGGGCGAGCGCATCTACGAGGACCTGAGCCTGCCGCTGCGCGCACTGCGCGACCTCATGCGGCCGAGCGTGGAGAAGGTGCGCATCGACTCGCGCGAGACCTTCGAGCGCGCGCAGCGCTTCGTCGCGCAGTTCATGCCCGAGTTGGCCGAGCGGGTGGAGCATTACCCGGGCGAGCGACCGATCTTCGACCTGTATGGGGTCGAGGACGAGATCCAGAACGCGCTCAGGAAGAACGTGCCGCTCAAGTCCGGTGGCTATCTCATCATCGACCAGACCGAGGCGATGACCACGATCGACGTCAACACCGGTGGCTTCCTCGGCACGCGCAACCTCGAGGAGACGGTGTTCCGCACCAACCTCGAAGCGGCGCAGGCGGCCGCGCGCCACCTGCGCCTGCGCAACCTCGGCGGCATCATCATCATCGACTTCATCGACATGACCGACGAGGAACACCAGCGCCAGGTGCTGCGCCAGCTGCAGAAGTCGATGGCGCGCGACCATGCCAAGGCCACGGTCTACGAGATGTCGCCGCTGGGGCTGGTCGAGATGACGCGCAAGCGCACCACCGAAAGCCTCGAACGCCAGTTGTGCGAGACGTGCCCGGCCTGCGCGGGCCGGGGCAGCATCAAGACCGCGGAGACCATCACCTACGAGATCTTTCGCGAGATCACCCGTGCGGTGCGCCAGTTCGAAGCCGCCAAGCTGCTGGTGCTGGCCGCGCCCAAGGTGGTCAATCGCATCCTCGAAGAGGACTCGGCCGCCGTGGCGGAGCTGGAAGAGTTCATCGGCAAGACCATCCGCTTCCAGCCCGAGGAGCACTATTCGCAGGAACAATACGATGTGGTGCTGCTGTAGTCCGGCGCGGGAGCAGCGCGCATCGTGAGCATGTCCTGGCGGATGCGCCTGCGCCGGCTGTATCGGGCGCTGCTGGGCACGCTCGCGATGGGCGTGATCCTGCTCGGCGTGCTGGCCGGCATCACCCACCTGGCGATGCCGTGGCTGGCGCGCAACCCGCACGGCGTCGCGCGCTGGCTCGGTGAACGGATCGAGCGCACCGTCAGCATCGGTCATCTCGACGGCGCATGGTATGGCGGCGGACCGGTCCTGACGCTGCACGATGTGCGCATCGGCGCGCGCGATCCCGCGCAGCCACCGCTGACCCTGCCCAGCGCCCAGCTCGCGTTCGACCTGTTGGCGCCGCTGCGGCGCGGGCGCGCGTTTTCCGAGTTCCGCATCGACGGCGTCGAGTTGCAGCTGAGCAACGAGCAGGGCCAGTGGCGCCTGCATGGGCTGGAAGCGGCCGCGGACGCCGGCGCCGCGCAGCAGCCGTTCTCGCTCGGCGCGCTCGGCGCGCTCGAACTCACCCACGCGCGCCTGCGCATCGTCGATGCACGCCACGGACTGCAGACGCAGCTCACGCTGCCGGTGCTGCGCGTGCTCAATCGCGGCGAGCAGCTGCGCGTGCTCGCGCGCGTGGCCCCGGGCGAGGGGGACGGTGGCGGCGAACTGTTCGATGTGGTGGCCGACATCGCGCCTGCCGCGCTGTCGGGCACGCTCTACGTGGGTGGGCGTGACGTCGACCTCGCCGCCGCACTGGCCGGCCATGCGCCCGCGGGGTTGCGCCTGTCACGCGGGCGCGGCCTGCTGCAGGCGTGGTTACAGCTGCGCGAGGGCCGGGTCGAGGCCGTGCGCACACGGGTCGATCTGCGCGAGGTGGTGGCGGGCAGCGCTGACACGCTTGCGCCGCAGCCGCGGCTCGCGGTGGAGCCACGCGCGGCATTCGACCGCCTCGCCTTCAGTGCGCGCTGGTTGCGCGCATCCGGGGGCTGGACGCTGGACCTGGCCGATCTCGTCGCCGGCGCCGGCGATGCGCCGCCCGCGCGCCTGCGCGTGCAGCGGCGGGGCGAGGCCGAAAACGCGCAATGGTCGGTGGCCGCACGCGCGCTGCCGCTGGAGCCGCTCGGAGCGGTCGCGATGCTGGGCGAGCCGGTGCCGCCGGCGCTGCGACGCTGGCTGTACCTGGCCCATCCGCGTGGTCGGCTCGATGCGCTCACGCTGCACTGGAACGGCGCCAACGACTACGAACTGCAGGCGAGCCTGCGCGAGGGCGAGCTTGCGAGCGCGGACTTCGTGCCGGGCGTGGAGCGGCTCGACCTCGACGTGCTCGGCGATGCGCAGTCGCTGTTGCTGCAGCTGCCGGTGCAGGCCACGCGCGTGACGCTGCCGGCGATGTTCCGGAGGCCGTTCCTGTTCTCGCAGTTGGGCGGCGATGTGGTACTGCGCCGCGCCGACGCGGGGACATGGCGCATCGAGACCGACCGGATCGTGTTCGAAGGCGAGGGCTATGGCGGCGAACTGCGCGGCGCGGCCGAACTCGCAGCCGGGCGGCGCCCGTTCCTCGACCTGTACGCGGTGACGCACCACGGCGAGGTTCCCGCGGCCAAGCTGTTCTGGCCGGTCAACATCATGCCGCGCACGGCGGTGGTCTGGCTCGACCGCGCGCTGGTGGAGGGGCGCATCGTCGACGGCCGCGTCGCAGTGCGTGGCGACCTGGCCGACTGGCCGTTCCACAACCTCGCGGGCCGCTTCATCGCGCGCGCCGAGGTCGACGACGCGACGCTCGACTACCACCCGGCCTGGCCGCGCGCGCAGGACCTGCACGCGGTGGCGTACTTCATCAATGACGGCATGCAGGCCGATGCGAGCGCCGCCAGCGCGCTGGGCAATACGGTGCAGGCCGCGAGCGCCACGATTCCAACGTTCCGCGACGCGGTTCTCGATCTGACGGTGAAGGGTGGCGGCAGCGCGTCCGGCCTGCTCGGCTTCCTGCGTGCGACACCGGTGGGCCGGCGCTGGGCCGAGCCGCTGCGGGAACTCGCGCTCGACGGCAGGGGCGCGGTGGAGTTCAACCTCAAGCTGCCGCTCGACGACGTGGACCAGCTCGCGCTCGATGGCAAGGTGCAGCTGCAGGCGCGCAGTCTCGACCAGGCGCGCTATGGCCAGCACTTCACCGACGTGAGCGGCCTGCTGCAGTTCAGCGCGCAGGGCCTGGCGGCGCACGGGCTCGCGGTCACCTACCGCGACCGGCCGGCCCTGCTGTCGATCGACATCGGCAACTCCGTGAGTGATCCCGCGCATGCGTTCGAGGCGCAGCTCGATGGCATCTACACTCCCGCGCAGGTGTTCGCCGATGCGTCCGTGCTCGCGCCGCTGGTCGCGCAGTTGCAGGGCGAGTCGGCATGGACCGCGCGCGTGGCCGTGGCCAGGCCCGAGGACGCCGCGACGCCGGTTCGGCTCACGCTCGCGAGCGATCTGGTCGGCACCGCGATCGACCTGCCCGCGCCGCTGGCCAAGCCGGCCGCCGCGAGCTGGCCGTTGCGCATCGCGCTCGACCTGCCGTACGCGGGGCAGAGAGTGGACCTGCAACTGGCCGACCTGCTCGCGGTCAGCGCGCGGTTGCCGGCGGCCGACAAGCCGTTCGGCCTGCGCCTGCGGTTCGGCGCCGCCGACGCGGGCGTGCCGCCGATGGGCATCCAGGTCGATGGCAAGCTGGCGCGGCTCGATATCGGGGCGTGGCTCGAACTTGCGCTTGGCGATGTGGGCGGCGGTGGTGGCGCCTTGCAGACGATCGATCTGCAGGCGGATGAGGTCGTGCTCGGCGGGCGTCATTTCAGCGACGTGCACCTCGCGATCGACAACCAGCCGGCCACCACGCGCGTGACGATCGACAGTGCGGCGCTGGCGGGGCAGCTCGACATCGCGCGCGCCGACGCCTCGCGCGGCATCGAGGCCCGGTTCGCGCGCGTGCACTGGCCCGAGGCGCCACCGGGCAAGGACGCCGCGGCCACGCCCACGGCGGTGGCGCCGGCCGCGCTGCCGCCGCTGCATCTGGTGGTCGACGACCTGCGGCTGGGCAGCGCGAGCTTTGGCAGCGCGCGTTTCGACAGCCACCCGATCGCCGATGGCATGCAGATCGACCTGCTGCGCACCGATTCGCCCAACATCCGCATGCAGGCGCAGGGCGAGTGGACCGGCAGCGCCGGTGCCAACCGCTCGCGCATGTCGGTCCGGCTGGATGCGCAGGATGTGGGGCGCATGCTCGATGCGTTGGGCTACGCCGGACTCATCGAGGGTGGTGCAACCACCGCGCACATCGACGCGAGCTGGCCGGGTCCGCCGTCGGCGTTCGCGCTGGCCGACCTCGACGGCAGCCTCACGATCGAGATCGCCGACGGCCGCATCCCAGACGCCAAGCCGGGCGCGGGGCGCATCTTCGGCCTGCTCTCGATCACCGAGATCCCGCGCCGCCTGAGCCTGGACTTCAGCGACTTCTTCAAGTCCGGTCTCGGTTTCAATTCGATCAAGGGCACGTTCAAGCTCGGCGATGGCAACGCCTGGACCGAACGCCTGTACGTGGACAGCCCAGCGGCCGAGATCACCGTGAGCGGCCGCACCGGCCTGCGCGCGCGTGACTACGACCAGCGCCTCGTGGTCGAGCCGCGCGCCGGGGCGACGTTGCCGCTGGTGGGCGCGATCGCGGGCGGTCCGGTCGGCGCCGCCGCCGGCCTCGTCGCGCAGGGCCTGCTCAACAAGCCGATCGGACAGGCGGTCAAGCGCGAATACACGGTGACCGGTTCGTGGGACCATCCCGAGTTCACGCCCGTGGTCACCGCCCAGACCGAGCGCAAGCCGGGGCCGACGCGGCCACAGCGCTGATTTATCTAAGGTTTTCGCCTGCGGTGGTTGTGCAGCCGGCGACGCGCCCCCATTGAGCATGCGTCATACTCGCGCTGCGCCCGCAGTGCGTCCCGCCCGTCGAGTGAACCCTGCCCATGTCCGACCTCATCCGCACCGCCGAACGCCAACTGCTCACGCCGGGTGGCCTGGCCACCCGCGATCTCGATCGCGTGTTCGCGAGCCTCATGGGCCCTGCCATCGACGCCGCCGACCTGTACTTCCAGCATTCGCGCAGCGAGGCCTGGGTGCTTGAGGACGGCATCGTCAAGGACGGCAGCCATTCGATCGAGCAGGGCGTGGGCGTGCGCGCACTGTCGGGCGAAAAGGCGGGTTTCGCCTATTCCGACGAGATCGTGCTGCCCGCATTGCTCGAAGCCGCCGGTGCCGCGCGCGCGATCGCGCATGCGGGCGCCAACGGCGTGGGCAAGCCGCTGGCGATCGCGCCAGCGCGCGCGCTGTATCCGCCGGTCGACCCGATCGATACGCTCTCCAACGAGGCCAAGATCGCGGTCTTGCGCGAAGTCGATGCGTACTGCCGAGCGGCAGATCCACGCGTGCAGCAGGTCATCGTGAGCCTGGCGGCCACGCTCGACACCGTGCTCATCGCCCATTCCGACGGCACGCTCGCGGCCGACGTGCGCCCGCTGGTGCGCCTCAACGTTCAGGTGATCGCCGAAGCCGACGGCCGCCGCGAGAGCGGCAGCAGCGGCGGCGGCGGGCGCTACGGCCTGGACGAACTGCTGGCCGGTGGCCGCGCGCGCGAGTTTGCCCGCGAAGCCGTGCGCAGCGCGCTGGTCAACCTCGAGGCGGTGCCGGCGCCGGCCGGCACCATGACCGTGGTGCTCGGCCCGGGCTGGCCGGGCGTGTTGCTGCACGAGGCCATCGGCCACGGCTTCGAGGGCGACTTCAACCGCAAGGGCACGTCGGCGTTTGCCGGCATGCTCGGCGAGGCGGTGGCGGCGCGCGGCGTCACCGTGGTCGATGACGGGGCGCTGCCGGGACGGCGCGGCTCGCTGTCGATCGACGATGAAGGCACGCCCACGCGGCGCACCGTGCTGGTCGAGGACGGCGTGATGAAGGGCGTGATGCAGGACAAGCTCAACGCCCGGCTCATGCGCGCGCAGCCGACCGGCAACGGCCGGCGCGAGTCCTTCGCGCACCTGCCGATGCCGCGCATGACCAACACCTACATGCTGCCCGGCGCACACGATCCGGGCGAGATCATCGCCTCGGTCGGACGTGGCCTGTACGCGGTCAACTTCGGTGGCGGCCAGGTCGACATCACCAATGGCAAGTTCACGTTCTCGGCCAGCGAGGCCTACCTGATCGAAAACGGCCGCATCACGCGCCCGGTCAAGGGCGCGACGCTGATCGGCGCGGGCGCCGAGGTGCTCAAGCGCGTGTCGATGATCGGCAACGACCTCAAGCTCGACGAAGGCGTCGGCGTCTGCGGCAAGGACGGCCAGAGCGTGCCGGTCGGCGTGGGCCAGCCCACGCTGCGCATCGATTCGATGACGGTGGGCGGTACCGCTTGAGCGCCGTGCCGGGCGTGGCCGAGGCGCAGCGCACCGGCGGCGCCGCCACGGGCACGCGTTACCCGGCGTCGGCCTGCGCTGCGCGCACGATCATGCGGAACAGTTCGCGCTGGGCGTGGGGCGGGTTGCCCGCCGCGCGCTCACGCAGCGCATTGCGTACGAGTTGGCGCAGCTGCTGGCGATCGGCTGCGGGATGCTCGGCGATGAAGTCGGCCAGTGCGCCGTCGCCCTCGTCGAGGAGGCGCTCGCGCCAGCGCTCGCTGCGGTGCAGTGCGGCGGCTTCGCGCTGGGTGTGGCCGCGGTCCTCGCCGAGCACGCCGCGGATGGCCGCCAGCGCAGGCTCGTCGAGGCTGCGCAACTGCTTGGCCAGGTACTGGGTCTGGCGCTTGCGGGCGATGTGCGCGCTGACCGCGCGCGTGCGCTGCACCTCGGCGCGCAAGTCCTCGGTCAGCGGCACGCGGGCGAGCTGCGCGGGGCTGAGACCGGCCAGGGTCGCCGCCAGCTGCAGCACGTCCAGCGCCTCGCGGCGGCGCTGGCTGCGACTGGGCGCGTCGTGGCTGGGCGAATCGTGCGGGCTTTCGCTATCGTGCATCGGAATGGACGGGACATCACAGTGAACTTGAGCGTCGACGACAAAGATACCAGCTTGGCCGATCTCGACCGGCTCGCGCAGATCGCCCAGGACGTGGTGGCGCGCGCGCGGCGCAGCGGCGCCAGCGCGGCCGATGCCGCGGCCAGCATCGACACCGGGCTCGCGGTCGGCGTGCGCCTGGGCGAGGTGGAAACCGTGGAACGCACGCGCGATCGCGCCGTGTCGGTGACGGTCTACTTCGGCCAGCGCAAGGGTTCGGCGACCACCGCGGACCTCGATCCAGCCTCGATCGGGCAGACCGTCGAGCATGCCTGCGCGATCGCGCGCCACACCGAACCGGACCCGGCCAACGGGCTGGCCGACCCGGCCCTGCTCGCGAGCACGATCCCGGACCTCGACCTGTGGCATCCGTGGGACCTCACGCCCGCGCAGGCGATCGCGCTCGGCGTGGAGATCGAGGCGGCCGGCCGCGCGCAGGATGCGCGCATCAGCAATTCCGACGGCGCGTCGGTGCAGTCGGGGGGCTCGCTGACGGCCTATGCCAACAGCGACGGCTTCATCGGCTGCGAGCGCGCCACCCATCATTCGGTGTCGGTCGCGCTGATCGCCGAAGACGACGCCGGCATGCAGCGCGACTACTGGTACGACAGCGTGCGCCGCGCAGCCGATTTCGCCTCGCCATCATCGATCGGCATCAAGGCCGCGCAGCGCACGCTGGCGCGGCTGGGCGCACAACGTCTGTCGACGCGGCAATGCCCGGTGCTGTTCGCGCCCGAGGCTGCACGCAGCCTCATCGGCCATTTCCTGTCGGCCGCCAGCGGCGGCGCGCTGTACCGGCGTGCGAGTTTCCTGGTCGACCAGCTCGGTCAGCGCCTGTTTCCGCCGTGGCTGCAGCTGGTCGAGCGGCCGCACATCCCGCGTGGCCTGGGTTCGACCGCGTTCGATGCCGAGGGCGTGGCCACGCGTGATTCGGACCTCGTGCGCGATGGTGTGCTGGCGCGCTACATCCTCGGCAGCTACTCGGCGCGCAAGCTCGGCCTGCAGTCCACCGGCAACGCGGGCGGCGTGCAGAACATCGTGCTCGAACCCGGCGCGGACGACCTGCCGGCCCTGCTGCGGCGCATGGGCAGCGGCCTGCTCGTGACCGAGCTCATGGGTCAGGGCGTGTCGCTGATCACGGGCGACTATTCGCGAGGCGCGAGCGGGTTCTGGGTCGAGCAGGGCGAACTGGCCTATCCGGTCGAGGAGATCACCATCGCGGGCAACCTGCGCGACATGTACGCCAACCTCGTTGCGGTCGGCAGCGATGTCGATCCGCGCTCGCACATCCTCACCGGCTCGCTGCTGCTCGAACGCATGACGATCGCGGGCGAGTGAGGCCATGACCTCCAGCCATTGACGCCGCGCGTGGATGCGGCACCATGGCAGGCATCATCCACGCGGGAGATCGGTGATGAGCGAGCTCGACAACCTGACTGCGGCACCCCCTCCGCCCGATTCGGCCACGCCGCCGTCGGGGGACGAGCGCACCTGGGCGCTCATGGGCCACCTGTCGGCATTCACCGCCTTCGTCACCGGCGGCCTGGGCAGCATGCTCGGGCCGCTCGTGGTGTGGCTGATCAAGCGCGACACCATGCCGTTCGTGGCCGACCAGGCCAAGGAAGCGCTCAATTTCAACATCACGGTGTTCATCATCGGCTGCGTGCTGGTGCTGTTTTCGATCGTGACCTTCGGCATCGGCCTGCTGCTGGCATGGCCGCTGGGCATCGCGCTGTTCATCGGTTGGGTGGTGCTCACGATTCTCGCCGCGATCAAGGCCAACGAGGGCGTGGCCTATCGCTATCCGTGGACGCTGCGCCTGGTGAAGTAGCGCTTGGGGGCCGGCGCGCACTCGCGCGTCTGGCGCGAGTGCGCGCATGGCGCGGGGGCGGTCGTGGACCGGGTGTCTATCCGGTCGCCGCTGGCGCTCAGCTTGCGCGTTCGGCGACGAAGCGGGCGAGGTCGCGCAGCGCGCAGGCGGGCGCACCGAGGGTGGCCGCCGCGTCGAGCGCGCGCGCCGTGAGCGCGGCCAGCTCGGCTCGCGAGGCGGCCACGCCGAGGATCGCAGGATAGGTCGGCTTGTTGGCGGCAAGGTCCTTGCCTGCGGTCTTGCCGAGCTGGTCGGTCGCGCCTTCGATGTCGAGCAGGTCGTCGCGGATCTGGAACGCGAGCCCGACCGCGTGGCCGTAGTCGTCGAGGGCGGCGAGCGTGGCCGCGTCGTGGCATCCGGCCGCAAGCGCGCCCAGCCGCACCGAGGCGCGGATGAGCGCTCCGGTCTTGTGCACGTGCATGCGCTCGAGTTCATCGTGGGTGAGCGCCTGGCCGACCGCGGCCAGGTCCAGTGCCTGGCCGCCGGCCATGCCGTGCGAGCCGCAGGCGGTGGCAAGCACGCGCAGCATGTCGAGCTGCGTGGCAGGCGCATGTGCCAGCAGCGCATCGGCCGCGAGCACCTCGAATGCGAGTGCCTGCAGCGCATCACCGGCCAGGATCGCCGTCGCCTCGCCGAACGCGACGTGGCAGGTCGGCCGGCCGCGCCGCAGCGCATCGTCATCCATCGCCGGCAGGTCGTCGTGCACGAGCGAGTAGGCGTGGATCAGCTCGACCGCGACCGCGCTCGAATCAAGCCGTTCCGGCGCGGCGCCGAAGGCGCGGCCGGTCGCATACACGAGCAGCGGACGCAGGCGCTTGCCACCGCCGAGCACGGCGTAGCGCATCGCACGGTGCAACTGGGTGGGGACCTGCGTGGCGTCGGGCAGCGCGGCTGCGAGCGCCTCATCGGCGCGCGCCGACAGCGCCAGCAATTCGGGGGTGAGTTCGTTCAAGGCGCGATGTCTCGGGGCGTGGTGGCAGGGGCTGGGGTGGCGGCGCCGACCCCGGGTGTCGGGCGCGGGCCCGCAGGTCGCGCGCGGGCGCGGTGTGGGGGAGTGGCGGCTGCCGCGGCACGCTCGCGCCAGATCAGGCCGGGGCTGCGCGATGCTCAGGGCGGATCGTGCAGGTCTCCCTCGAACGGCCGCGCCGATTCGGGCGCATCGGCGTCGAGCAACTGGTTCACGCGCAGCTTGGCGCGGTCGAGGGCACCCTGGCAATCGCGATACAGGGCGATGCCGCGCTCGAAGGATTGCAGTGAATCATCGAGGCTGAGCTCACCCTGTTCCATGCGCACGACCAGCTGCTCGAGTTCGTCGAGCGACTGTTCGAACGAGGCGGGAGCGGGCGGTGCGGCAGGCTGCTTCGGCATGGGCGCGAACGCTAGCGCAGCAGCGCGGCAAGATCAATTGAGCGAGCGCGGCGCTGCGCTGCTGGCTGTCGCCGCGGTGTCCCATTCGATGCCTGCGGTGCGCGACGGCAGCAGCGCGCTCGCCGCTTCACTCAGGTACAGGTCGGCCACTGCGAGCAGGCGATTGTCGGCATCGAACAGCAGCGGCAGGCGTGCGCGCTGCCAAGGTGGCATGCCCGATTCCTGCAACAGGTCGCGCAGTTCGCGCGTGGGGCCGTCGCCGGTCAGGCGCAGGCTTTCGCCGCCGCGGCGGAAGCGGACCTTGAGCGGCGTCGCCAGGCGCGCCTGTGGCAGCGCGCCGCGCAGCCGCAGCACGCCCAGGTCGAGCGGCAGGCGCAGGTCGCTGCCGTCGAACTGGGCCTGCCAGTCCGGGGGTGGCAGCTGCAGCGGCGGCATCGCGTACAGCAGGTCGCGGTAGCGCCGCATCTCCACGCCGGGCCAGCGCACGCAGGGCTGGCGGTCCTCGCCGGCCTCGCTGAGCTGGCGCACCAGTTCGCTGGCCTGGTAATGGGTGGGTTCGGACAAGTCCAGCGCGCGCAGCCACAGTCGCAGCACCGGGTCGCGCAGCGCCGCGGGCAGGTCGAGCCAGCCGCGGAAGCGCAGTGTGGCCGGATCGTGGCCGCGCAGCAGGTCGAGCATGCGCCGCGCGTGGTCGTCGATGAACTCGGCCGCGTTGCGCGCCCAGGCCGCGCTTTGCGCGATGCTCGCGGCGGCCTCAGGCCAACGCGCGGTGATGCGTGGCAGCACCTGCGTGCGCAGGTAGCTGCGATCGATGTTGCTGTCCTCGTTGCCGGGATCGGCCAGCCAGTCGAGCCGATGCGCGATCGCATACTGCTGCAACACGCTGCGCGGCAGGCCCAGCAGTGGTCGCCAGGCATGGCCGCGTCCGAGCCGGCGCATCGGCCGCATCGCGCCCAGGCCTTCGGGCCCGGCACCGCGCAGCAGCTTGAGCAGCACCGTTTCGGTCTGGTCGTCGCGGTGGTGGGCGAGCGCGACGAACTCGCCCGGCGACAGCAGTGTTTCGATCTGGGCATAGCGCGCCAGCCGCGCGCTCGCCTCCAGCCCGAGATCGGGCCTGCGCACCACATTGACGCGCCGTACGCACAGTTCGACCTTGAGCGAGCCCGCGAAGGCTTCGCAGTGGCGGGCCCACGCGGCGCTGTCCTCGTGGATGCCATGGTCGACGTGGACCGCACGCAGGCCGCGATCACGCGCGGCATCGCTGCAGGCCAGTGCATGCAGCAGGGTGGTCGAGTCCAGTCCGCCGCTGTAGGCGACGAGGATGGGGCCCGGCGGCAGCGCCTGCAGGGCGGCGTCGATGACTTCGCGCAGCCGCTGCGTCACGCGCGGCGATCCGCGGCGCGCCTTCGCCGTTGCCGGCAGGTCGCGGCCGTGGGGACGTTCAGTTCCACGAGCACACGACCTTGCCGCAGTTGCCCGAATCCATGAGGTCGAAGCCCTTCTGGAAGTCGTCGATGTGGATCTGGTGGGTGAGCGCCTTCTGCAGCGGGAATCCGGTGAGCACCATCTGCGTCATCTTGTACCAGGTCTCGTACATGCGGCGGCCGTAGATGCCATGCAGCGTGAGTCCCTTGAAGATGACCTTGTCCCAATCGATGCCGGAGCCGTTGGGCAGGATGCCCAGTAGCGCGACCTTGCCGCCGTGGTACATCACATCGAGCATGTCGGCGAACGCGCGCGGGTTGCCGCTCATCTCCAGTGCGACATCGAAACCTTCCATGTGCAGGTCGCGCACCACATCCTTGAGCGACTGCTTGGAGACGTTGACCACGCGCGTGGCACCCATGTCGGCGGCGAGCTTGAGGCGGTAGTCGTTGACGTCGGTGACGACCACGTTGCGCGCGCCCACGTGCTTGCAGATGCCGGCGGCGATGATGCCGATCGGGCCGGCCCCGGTGATGAGCACGTCCTCGCCGATCACGTCGAACTCGAGCGCGCAGTGCGCGGCGTTGCCGTAGGGGTCGAAGAACGCGGCCAGCTCGCTCGGGATCTGGTCCGGAATCGGCCACAGGTTGGAGGCGGGCATCGCTATGTACTCGGCAAATGCGCCATTGCGGTTGACGCCGATGCCGACCGTGTGCGGGCACAGGTGCTGCTTGCCGGCGCGGCAGTTGCGGCACACGCCGCACACGATGTGACCCTCGGCCGACACGCGTTGGCCCGGTTCGTAGCCGCGCACGCCCGCGCCGATCTCGACGATGCGGCCCACGAACTCGTGGCCGATCACGAGGCCGGGCTTGATCACGCGCTGCGACCATTCGTCCCACTTGTAGATGTGCAGGTCGGTGCCGCAGATCGCGGTTTTTTCCAGTTTGACCAGGACTTCGTTCGGGCCGATCTCGGGGACCGGCACCTGTTCCATCCAGATCCCGCGCGCGGCCTCGCGCTTGACCAGGGCTTTCATCATCTGCGGCATGGGGTGGCTGGGTCCGCCGGAAAGCCCAAGTATACGTCGCGCCAGGCCGCCTGATGACGCCTGCGGCGGCCATCGGCAGCAAATGTCATGAGCCGGGCGCTTGTATGTGGCGCAGGCACGCGGGACACTAATGGGCGCCGGCGAGGGGCCCGGCAGGGGAGTGGGCCGGATGTTCGGATTCCTGAAGCGACTGTTTGCGGGCAAGCCGAAGAACAGCTTCGATGGTGCGCGCCGCCAGCATCAGCGCGTCAATGCGCGCAGCGGCATGCGCGTGCTCGTGGTCGACGACTCGACCACGATCGTGGCCACGCTGCGCCGGATGCTCGAACAGAACGGTTACGAGGTGCTCGAGGCGCTCAACGGCGAGAAGGGCGTGGAGATCGCCACCGCCGATCCACCCGACCTGATCTTCCTCGACATCATCCTGCCCGGGATCAACGGCTTCGCGGCGCTGCGCCAGTTGCGGCGCAACGCGGCCACGCGCGAGGTGCCGGTGATCATGATGAGCGGCAACGAGCAGGCGACCGAGCAGTTCTACGCGCAGCGCATCGGCGCCGACGACTTCATGAAGAAGCCGTTCTCGCGCGCCGAGGTG
This sequence comes from Lysobacterales bacterium, assembly GCA_014338185.1. GTDB lineage: Bacteria > Pseudomonadota > Gammaproteobacteria > Xanthomonadales > Rhodanobacteraceae > Dokdonella_A. The sequence continues at coordinate 28,640 of QUBV01000016.1, forward strand.
TTCTCGCGCATCGAGAAGCTGCTCGACATCTCGCTGATGCCGCGGCGCCGCCAGCACGTGGCGGCCGACGCGCGCTCCACGGCCTGAAGCGCGCGCATCCGTCCGCGCGTGGCGGCCGCGCGAGGGCGCCACCCGTTGCCGCTTGACCACGCCGTGGCGCGCGGCTGCAATGGGCTGATGCACGGCGCCGATCGACGCCCACCCGCAATCTTCCTCATGGGGCCGACCGCGAGCGGCAAGACCGCGCTCGCGTGCGAGCTGGCCGGCCGCTTCGCGCTCGGACTGGTCAGTGTCGATTCCGCGCTGGTCTACCGTGGCCTCGACATCGGTGCGGCCAAGCCCGACCCGGACACGCTTGCGCGCCATCCACACCGCCTCGTCGACATCCGCGAACCGACCCAGCCGTATTCGGCCGCGGACTTCCGCGCCGACGCGCTCGTGGCGATGCGCGAGATCACGGCCGCCGGGCGCATTCCGCTGCTGGTCGGTGGCACCGGGCTGTACTTCCGCGCCTTGGCGCAAGGCCTGTCGGCGTTGCCCGAGGCGGCGCCGCAGGTACGCGCCGGGCTGGCCGACGAGGCCGCGCGCGTGGGTTGGCCGGCGCTGCACGCGCGGCTGACCGCGCTCGACCCGGCAGCGGCAGCACGCATCAAGCCGGGTGATGCCCAGCGCATCCAGCGTGCGCTGGAGATCATCCAGCTCACGGGCCAGGCCCTGTCGCAGCTGCATGGTGCGACGCTGGCGCGGCCACCGTGGCGCATCCTCAAGCTGGCGCTGGTGCCGACCGTGCGGGCCGGCCTGCACGCGCGCATCGCGGCGCGCGTGGACGCGATGCTCGCCGCGGGCCTGCGCGATGAGCTGGTCCGGCTGCGCGCGCTCGCGGGCTGGGACGCGCAGTTGCCGGCGATGCGCGCGGTGGGCTATCGCCAGGCCTGGGGCTGGCTTGCAGGCGAGTACGACCAGTGCGGGTACCGCGAGCGCGCGGTGGCGGCGACGCGCCAGCTCGCCAAGCGCCAGCTCACCTGGCTGCGTGGTGAGCTGGACGCACAACGGCTCGACCCGGATGCGGGCGCGGTGACCGCGCGCGCGAGCGCCCTGGTCCAACGCTTCCTCGGGTCGTGGCACGCCGCGGGTCACGAATCGTGATCGGCATCATTTCTCTTTGCACGGGCAAACGCTTAAGATCGGTCGCGCGAGTTTGGAACCGGGCGTGCCGCACCACTCGGGGCAGGGTGGCGTGGAATCCTCGGGGCAACGCGGTGCACACGCGATTTGGCCGGTTCCGGGGTGAATCCAATCGGAGAAGAAGACTCATGTCCAAGGGGCAATCGTTGCAGGATCCGTTCTTGAATGCGCTGCGCCGCGAGCGTGTGCCGGTGTCGATCTACCTGGTCAATGGCATCAAGTTGCAAGGCACGGTCGAGTCGTTCGACCAGTTCGTGGTGCTGTTGCGCAACACGGTGAGCCAGATGGTGTACAAGCACGCGATCTCGACCATCGTGCCCACGCGCAACGTGCGCATGGGCACCAACGAGGGCACGCCGGGCGCGCATGCGGGCGAAGCCGCGGGCGCGAGCAACGAGGCTTGAGGATTGCGGCGGGTTGGGCGTGGACCGCGCATCGGGCATGGCCCGTGCCGCTCGCATGCGGATGCCTGATCCGGCGGGCACATCCAGGCCCGACGCGCGGGCACGAGGCACCACGCCACGGCCGGCACGCGGGTGTCCGCGGTGGCACGGTCGGCGCAGCACGAGCTTGAAACCGCATGCCGGCGGCCGCATACAGCCGTGGTCCGATTGACGGGTGAACGGCGCTGTTCGAACGGTCCAAAAAGGGTGAGCGGGCGCTGCTGCTGCAGCCACAGCTGGCGGGGCGGTCCGATCCGCAGGCGCTGGAGGAGTTTGCCGAGCTCGCGCGCTCGGCCGGCGCGACCGTCGCCGGCCACCTGCTCGCGCGCGTGGAGCGGGCCAATCCGCGCTATTTCGTCGGCAGCGGCAAGGCCGAGGAGTTGCGTGAACGCAGGCACGCGCTCGACGCCGACCTCATCCTCGTCAACCACGCGCTCAGCCCGGTGCAGGAGCGCAACCTCGAGGCGCTGACCCAGTGCCGCGTGGTCGATCGTACCGGCCTCATCCTCGACATCTTCGCCCAGCGCGCGCGCTCGCACGAAGGCAAGCTGCAGGTCGAGCTGGCCCAGCTCAGGCACATGGCCACGCGCCTCGTGCGCGGCTGGACCCACCTCGAGCGCCAGCGCGGCGGCTCGATCGGCCTGCGCGGCCCGGGCGAGACCCAGCTGGAACTCGACCGGCGCCTGCTCGGCGAGCGCGTCAAGCAGCTGCAGAAGCGCCTCGACAAGGTCGAGACCCAGCGTGCCACCGCGCGGCGGGCGCGCCAGCGCAACGCGCTGCCCGTGGTGGCGCTGGTGGGTTACACCAACGCGGGCAAGTCCACGCTGTTCAACCGCCTGACCGGCGCGCAGGTGTACGCGGCCGACCAGTTGTTTGCGACGCTCGATCCGACCCTGCGCCGGCTCGACGGCCTCGACTGCGGTCCGCTGCTGCTGGCCGATACGGTGGGCTTCATCCGCGACCTGCCGCATGACCTCGTGGCGGCATTTCGGGCCACGCTGGCCGAGGCGCGCGAGGCCGACCTGTTGCTGCACGTGGTGGATGCCGCCGATCCCGAGCGCGCCGAACGCATCGCCGATGTCGAACGTGTGCTGGCCGAAATCGGTGCCGCCGAGGTGCCGCAGGTGCTGGTGTTCAACAAGATCGACCTGCTGCCCGACCAGGCGGCCGGCGACGGCGCGATGGGATCCGGCACCGCACCGTCGACGTATCGGCTGGATCAGCTCGAGGGCGGACAGCTGCTGCGGGCGTGGGTGTCGGCGCATACCGGGGCGGGCCTGGACGGGTTGCGCCGCGCGATCGCGCAGCAGCTCGGCAGCGAGCGCGTGCGCGTCGACCTGCTGTTGCCGCCCCGCGCCGGGCGTCTGCGCGCGCGCCTGCACGCGCAGGGCCTGGTCGCACGCGAGCGCAGCAGCGAGCAGGGCTGGCACGTGCACATCGACGCGCCGCGCGCGCTGGTGGAACCGCTGTTCGGCATGCCCGACGGCGATGGCTCGTGGTTGCGCGAGCACTTGCTTGCCGCCATGCGAGGGGCTACCTACAATCCCGTGGCAAGCGCGTCCTGAAGCTCGACCCATGCACCGCGGCCGCGCCGATGCGCTCGCGTCCGTATTGATCTCACTGGCGTTGCGGCTGGCGACATGGCGTCGCCCGCGCTCGCGCGACAAGGCACGAAGATGGCTTGGAACGAACCCGGCAGCGGCAAACAGCGCGATCCATGGAAGGATGGCGGCGGCGGTGGCTCTTCGCCCGACTTTGACGCGTGGCTGCGCAAGTTGCGTGACACCTTCAGGCGCATGTTTGGCGGCGGCAGCGGCGGCGGCATCGGCGTCGCGCTGCTCGGCGTGGTGCTGGCGTGGGTCGCCTTCGACAGCGTGATGCGCGTGAACGCGGGCGACACCGGGGTGGTGCTGCGCTTCGGCCGTATCGCGCGGCTCGCCCCGCCGGGACTCGGCTTCAAGTTTCCGCGCCCGATCGAGACCGTCACCAAGGTCAATACCGGCAAGACGCTGCAGACCAGCGACCAGGTGCGCATGCTTACGCGCGACGAGAACATCGTGCTGGTCGATTTCTACGTGCAGTACCGCATTTCCGACGCGCGCCAGTTCCTGTTCGACGTCAAGGACCCCAACGAGACACTCGGCCAGGCCGCCGAGAGCGCGGTGCGCTCGGTGGTCGGCAGCAACGACATGGACGCGATCCTCACCGGCCAGCGCAACGAACTGGTGGCCAAGGCGCGAGACGTGCTGCAGGGCACGCTCGAACAGTACCGCACCGGCCTCGTGCTGATCGACCTCAACATCCAGAACGTGCGCCCGCCGGCCGAGGTCAAGGACGCGTTCGACGATGCGAGCCGCGCGTTGCAGGACAAGTCGCGCCTGGAGGAGGACGCGCGTGCCGAAGCCAGCCGCATCGTGCCCGAGGCGCGCGGCGAGGCGGCCGAGATCCGTGCCCGTGCCGAAGGCGACAAGAGCGAGCGCATAGCGCGCGCGCAAGGTGACGCGCAACGCTTCAACCTCGTCGAGGCGCAGTATCGCGCGGCGCCGGAGATCACCCGCAAACGCCTGTACATCGAGACCATGCAGGAAGTCCTGCGCGACACGCCCAAGATCATCGACGGCAGCGGCGGCAAGAACCTGCTCAACCTGCCGCCCCCACTGCAGGCGCCACCGACCAAGCCCACCACGCTGGGCGCCACCGTGATCACGCCGGACACCGGCAAGGCAGGCAACTGATGCGCAACACACTGCTTGCGGTCGTCGCGATCGCACTGTTCCTGGTGGGCAATTCGGCCTATGTGGTGACCGAAGCGCAGACCGCGATCCTGTTGCAGTTCGGGCGCATCGTGCGTACTGACATCGCGCCGGGCCTGCATTGGCGCATCCCGTTCATGCAGCAACCCAAGCGCTTCGACAAGCGCCTGTTGAGCTTCGACTCGCAGCCCGAGCGCTCGCTGACCGCCGAGAAGAAGGACGTCACCATCGACTTCTTCGTCAAGTGGCGCATCATCGATGCCGCGCGCTACTACGTGGCTGCCGCCGGCGACGAGCTGCAGGCGCGCGACCGCATCGCGCCCAAGGTCAAGGAAGGGCTGCGTCGCGCGGTCAACACGCGCACGCTGCAGGAACTGGTGGCCGGCGGGCGCGTCGACCTCACCAAGGAACTCGTGGCCGACGCCAACAAGGGCACCCAGGAGCTGGGCATCGAGATCGTCGACCTGCGCATCAAGCGCATCGACCTGCCCGAGGACGGTACCGTGATCGGCTCGGTCTACGAGCGCATGAAGGCCGAGCGCAAGAAGGTCGCCTCGCAACTGCGAGCCGAGGGCGAGGAACTTGCGCGCACGATCCGCGCCGACGCGCAGCGGCAGGTGCAGGTGATCAAGGCCGAAGCCATGCGCGATGCCGAAAAGACCCGCGGCGAGGGCGATGCCACGGCCTCGCAAACCTATGCCGCGGCCTACGGGCGCAACCCCGAGTTCTACGCGTTCTATCGCAGCCTGGAGGCCTATCGCGACGTGTTCGGTGCCGACAACGCGACCCTCGTGCTCGACCCCAGGTCCGAGTTTCTGCATTACCTGCAGGACAGCAAGTGAGCGCCTGCACGCTGGCCTGAACGCGGCGAAACGCGGATAATTCAGCAAAGCCGGTCGAGGCCCAGCGCCTTGCCGGCTTTTGTCTTGCGTGGGGCCGCGAATGCGACGCCACGCGGCCGACGCCCGGGCAGGATGCCGCGGGCCGGGTGGCGGGCGGGCGAGGAACGCGAGCCTGCACACCGACGTCGCCCCGGTGCGGGGCGTTGAACCGGAGCGAGAAGGTCATGGGTCAATCAGTGGTGGTGCTCGGCGCGCAGTGGGGCGACGAAGGCAAGGGCAAGATCGTCGACCTGCTGACGCAGGACATTGGTGCGGTGGTGCGCTTCCAGGGGGGGCACAATGCCGGCCACACCCTGGTGATCCACGGCAACAAGACCGTGCTGCACCTGATCCCGTCGGGCATCCTGCGTGCCGACGCGCTGTGCCTGATCGGCAACGGTGTGGTGCTGTCGCCCGCCGCGCTGCGCAAGGAAATCGAGGAACTGGAGGCCGGCGGCGTGGAAGTGCGTTCGCGCCTCAAGATCAGCCCGGCCGCGCCGCTCATCATGCCGTACCACATCGCGCTCGACCAGGCGCGTGAAAAGGCCGCCGGTGGCAAGGCGATCGGCACCACCGGGCGCGGCATCGGTCCCGCCTACGAGGACAAGGTCGCGCGCCGTGGCATCCGCATCGCCGACCTGCACTATCCACAGCAGTTGGGCGAGCTGCTGCGGACCGCGCTCGACTACCACAACTTCGTGCTCACGCGTTACCTCGGTGGCGAGGCGGTGGATTTCCAGCGCACCTTCGACGAGGCGCTCGCATTCGGCGAGTACGTGCAGCCGATGAAGTCGGACGTGGCCGGCATCCTGTACGAGTTGCGCCGGCAGGGCCGGCGCGTGCTGTTCGAGGGCGCGCAGGGCGCGCTGCTCGACATCGACCACGGCACCTATCCCTACGTGACCTCGTCCAACACCACGATCGGCGGCGCGCTCGCGGGCGCGGGCGTGGGCGCCGATGCGATCGACTACGTGCTCGGCATTGCCAAGGCCTACGCCACGCGCGTGGGCGGCGGGCCGTTCCCGACCGAACTGGACGATGCGATCGGGCAGGGCCTGCGCGACCGCGGTCAGGAATACGGCGCCTCGACCGGGCGGCCGCGCCGCTGCGGCTGGATGGACATCGTCGCGCTCAAGCGCGCGGTTGCGATCAACGGCATCAGCGGCCTGTGCATCACCAAGCTCGACGTGCTCGACGGCATGGACAAGCTCAAGGTCTGCATTGCCTACGAATACCGCGGCAAGCGCACCGAGTATGCACCGCTCGATGCCGGCGGCTGGGCGGAATGCACGCCGGTGTATCTGGAGTTTCCGGGCTGGAGCGAATCGACCCACGGCATCACCCAGTGGGACCGGCTGCCGCCGGCCGCGCGCGCCTACCTGCGTGCGCTGGAGGAACTGGCCGGCTGCCCGCTCGCGATCGTGTCGACCGGCCCCGATCGCGACGCCAACATCGTGCTGCGCGACCCGTTTGCCTGAAACCCGCTCACGCGCGTCAGCGGCGCGCGTGCCAGCACCAGTGCCACGGTTCGTAGGCGATGCCGTGGCGATTGCCGCGCGGGTAGGACAGGGCAAAGCCGAAGCGGCGCGCATGGCGACGCAGCCACGCATAGGCGGGGGAGCGTTCGAACTCCTGCTCGAGCGCGGCGAAGCCCGGCGTGGTCAGGTCGAGTGCACGGCCACTGTGGTGTTCGCTGTAGCCGGGCGCGGCGCTGACCGCGAGGATCTCGTCGATGCCCAGGCCACGCTCGCGCTTGCGCACGAGGATGTCCAACTGGTAACGCGCCGAGCGGAATCCGGACACCGGCTGCAAGCTGACGCCCTGGTCGCGTGCCGCCGCCTGCATGCGCAGCCAGGCCTGTGCCGCGCGTGGCGCAAGCCACTGTTCGCGACCGTGGATGTCGGCTCCGATCGATGCGAGCCGGATCGGCTCGCGCACGAGGCGCAGGCCACGTCTGCGGCCGTAATCGCGCGGCACGCCCAGGGCGATGGCCTCGCGCACGATCGCGGCGCGCTCGCGCGCATCGCAGCGTGGCGGCGCCGGACCGACCGTCATTGCGCGCCCGCCGGCAATGGCTTGATGTAGAAGCCGGCGATACGGCCATCGCTGCCGCAGGTGACCTGGGCATACAGGTTGCCGTTCTCGAACAGCAGCGGAACGGTGATCGCGAGGTAGCCTTGCAGTTCGGCCGCATGGCTTTGTCCTCGTGCCTGCAGCGCGCCGAACCGCGACAGCGACTGCCAGGCCGCACGCAGCTTGTCGGGGGGCAAGGCGCTGAGCATGGTGGCGTCGAAATCGCGCGTGGCTGCGGCGAAATCGCCGGCCTGGGCCGCATCGAGCAGCGCGCCCGCGCGTGCCTCGCAACTGCGTGCGAGCGACTGCGCGGCGTCGGCAGGCGGCGCCAGCGGTGTGGGGCGCGCGGGTGGTGCGGTCGCCGCGGTCGGCGCACCCTCATCACCGGCGGCTGCCGCAGCCTCGCCGCCCGGTTCGGCTGTCGGCCCGGCAGGCGCCACGCTCGCCGCCGGAGTGCCGGCCCCCTTCGCGGCGTCGGTGTCGGACTCGCGCGCGGCATCGCTGGCCGTCTGGCTGGCCGTCTCGGCGGCAGGCGCGGTGGCAGGCTCTCTTGCGGGTTTGGCTGCGGGTTCGCTTGCGGGTTGGGCTGCAGCTTCGGATGCCGCTTCAGCCGGCGCTTCAGGTGCAGCTTCGGGGGTGGCGTCGGCTCGATCGGCCGCGTCCGTGCTGGGCCTGTCCGTGGTCTGGTGGTCCGCGCCGGGCTGCGCGGGCGCGTGCTGTTGCGTGGCAAGCGGAGCCGCGGCTTGCGCGGCCGCGCCCTTGTCGACGGGTTGAGGCGGCGCCGATTGCGTGCGCTTGGGTGCAGGCGCACTGGGTTTGCCGTCCTTGGCGCGCGCGAGCGCATCGAGGTCGAGTTCCTGCGCTTGGCTGCCGGTCGCGGCGGCGGCGCTGGTCGTGCTCGTGGCATCGCCGGTCGCATCCGGTTCGCTGGCCGCATCCTTGGCCGGCTCGACTGGTGCAGACGGGGCCGCAGCGTTCCCGCGGTCGGTGTCCGCGGGCGCGGCGGTGGCGGCAGCAGGCGCGGTCGCGGCCGGTGGAGTGGGCGCAGTGGCGGCGGCATCAGCAGGCGCGGGCGCGGCGGGTGGGGTGGGCGCGGGCGGTGTGGCAGGCGCGGCGGGTTTGCCGTCCTTGGCGCGCGCGAGCGCATCGACGTCGATCGCTGCGGGATCCACGTCGGTTGCCGGTGGCACTGGCGCATGTTGGGCCCGGGCCATGCCCGCAAGGGCGGGCAGGCTCGCGGCGAGTAGGCAGGCGCGGATCAGTGCGGGGGAGTTCATCGGCCGGTCTCGTGCTCCATGGAGCGCCCACGCTAGCACGGTCACGTGTGTGGCTGCTGAGTCGTCATCGGCTACAGTGTGTGGGCTGGGGTCCTTGAAGAGGTGTATGCGCGGCGTGCCGCTTCGCGGCACGCGACGGGCATCACGACGACACAGGAGACTGCGATGCGGTACAGGAAATTGGCGGGGTGGGTGGGCGCGTGGCTGGCCGGCGCAAGCATGGCTGCCGATGCCACGCCCGTGCATTACCTCGTGTTCGAGATGGACCCAGCCGGGCGGGTGAGCCCGGTGCATTATGCGCGGGTGGAGATGCAGGCCACCGCCGATGCGATTCTCGCGGCACAGTCGCCACGTGCGGGCAGGAGAGACGCCACGCTTGGCTATCGGCTGTTGCAGCACGGGCAGGACCTGGGTGTACACACGATCGCCCTGCCGCAGGTGCGCGGCGAGTTTGCGCGCGATCCCGGTCACGATGGCAACATCGAGGCCGCACGCGTGGATGACGCGGCGCCGCGCGCATTCGTGTTGCGCATCCCCGTGGATGCGGGCGACGTGGTCGAGTTCGACAGCGGCGCCAGCAGCCAGAGCTACGTGCTCGCCGATCTCGCGGCGCGGGCCGCTACCTTGCGCCTGGCCAGCGTGCCAGGGCTGCCGACCCCGCAAGCGCCCAACGCGGGAGCGCCCGGCAACCGTTTCGACGTGCTCGTGCTCGGCGACGGCTACACCGCCGCGCAACAGGCCAACTTCGCCAGCGATGCCGCGGCGATGGGTGGCGCGTACTTCGGCATCACGCCCCATCTGGAGTACCAGAGCTTCGTCAACTGGACGCCCGTGTTCACGGCCTCGGCGCAGTCGGGTGCCGACCATCCGCCCTACCAGGCCGCGTGCAACAGCTCGAGCTGCTGCTCCGACCCGTACGCACAGGACGATCCACGGGCGGGCCAGTTCGTCAATACCGCGTTCGACGCCACGTTCTGCTATGGCCAGACCCATCGCCTGCTCGTGGTCGACTACGCCAAGGCGTTCGCGGCGGCAGCCAGCCATCCCGAGTGGGACGAGATCATCGTGATCGTGAATGATCCCGTGTATGGCGGATCCGGCGGCACCATGTCGGTGGCCTCGATGCATCCGTCCGCAGGCGAGCTCGTGCTGCACGAGATGGGCCACAGCTTCACCGACCTGGCCGACGAATACAGCACCCCCTATCCGGGCTATCCGCCGTGCAGCGACATTTCCGGCAGCAGCCCATGTGAGGCCAACGTCACCAACCAGACCGACCCGGGCCAGGTGAAATGGCGGGCCTGGTTCACCTCGGGCAATCCGATCCCGACCCCGCCGGGCACCAGTGGCGTCGGTTTGTTTGAGGGCGCGCGCTACCAGAGCGTGGGCATGTACCGGCCGGTCGACGTGCAATGCGAAATGCAGTACCTGGGCATGCCGTTCTGCGCGGCCTGCCGCGAGGCATACGTGAAACGGCTGTATGCGGGCGGCTGGGGCATACCGGCAGGTGGCATCGACCTGATCGAGCCGGGCAGCGAGGTGCCCGCATCGGCACAACCGGTGGCCTATCCCCCGGGCATGGCGCTGCGCTTCGGCGTCGACCTGCTGCGGCCGTCGGTGGGGACCCTTGCCGTCGAATGGCGCCTGGATGGCGTGCCGCTCGCGGGGGCGGTGAACGATTCGTATGTGTTCAGCCAGGCCGGGCCCACGCCTGCGACGCGCACACTCGAGCTGCGCGTGCGCGACACCTCCGCGTATGTGGCGGGCAGCTTGCCAACGCGCAGCCGCAGCTGGACGATCCAGGTCGACACCGACCGCATCTGGTTCGACGGCTTCGACTGAAGCGGATGACGCGGGTCGCCGGCGGCGCGTGTGTCACGCGCCGCCGGCCAGCGGCGCCGCGACGTGCAGCACGAGATCGGCGCACAGATGCGCGAGCATCGCGTGTTCGAGGCCGCGCTTCCAGTACAGCCAGCCGAACACCAGGCCGGCGAGCGTGTTGTAGGCGATCACGCGCAACACCAGTTCGCCGGTGAGTGGCGCCAACTGCGCGGCCGCGGGCAGGTGGCCTGCGCCGAACACGAGTGCTGCCACCACCAGCGCGGCCAGCATCACCCAGGCGCGTGGCTGGCCGCGGCTCAGGCGGCTCAACAGCCACGCGACCACGCCCATCACGAACACGCGCAGCATGATTTCCTCGACGATCGCGCCATAGGGCGAGGCGAGCAGGCCCTTGAGCGCGAACGCGACCGAGACCGCGGGCGTCGGGGTGGCCGAGGGAAGCGGCGGGCCGAACAGCGCGATCGCGCCGAGCACGAGCAGCGCAGCCGCCACGCCGAGCGCCACAGCCTGCCACCATGCGCTGGCCGGCGGGCGTGGCCGGCCGTAAAGCCACGCGGCCAGCCATGGCGCGCCCAGGCCGAGCGGTGCGCCGAGCTTGAGCCCGGCCCAGCCGAGCAGCAGACACAGGACGCCGCCCTGCGCCGCCTGCAGCGCGACGATGGCCCAGGCTGGCCAGCCTGTCGCAGCCTGCGCGAGCGCGAGCGCATCGGGTTGCAGCGCGAGCGCATAGGGGAACAGCAGCGCGGTTGCGATCGCGCTGGCGAGGCCGAGCAGGGCGGCCAGGCGCAACTGGGCGGGCGAGTCGTTCACGGCGTGTCGTCCTCGGTTGGGCGGGTGGGGGCCGGCGGCTTGAGGCGCCCGGCCTTGCGTAGTGCATCGCGCAGCAGGTACTCGATCTGGGCGTTGAGCGAGCGCAATTCGTCATCGGCCCAGCGCTGCACCGCATCGAGCACGGGGGCGCTGATACGCAGCGGATAGGCCTTCTTCTCGCTCATGGCAGCACCATGGGCATGGCGCGTGCGGCCGCGTGGGTGCGGCAGGCAGCGGTCATGCTCAGCCCGAATACAGCGTGCCGGTGTTCACGACCGGTTGGGTTGCGCGTTCGCCGCACAGCACCACAAGCAGGTTGCTCACCATCGCGGCGCGGCGCTCGTTGTCGAGGTCGACCACGCCACGCTTGCCGAGTTCGGCCAGCGCCATTTCGACCATGCTCACCGCGCCTTCGACGATGCGTTCGCGCGCGGCCACGATCGCGCTCGCCTGCTGGCGCTGCAGCATCGCCTGGGCGATCTCCTGGGCGTAAGCGAGGTGGCTGATGCGCGCCTCGGTGACCGTGACGCCGGCCTTGCCCAGGCGCTGCTGGATCTCGTTGGCCAGGTGGCTGTTGACCTGGTCGCCATGGCTGCGCAGGGCCGGCTTGCCGGCTTCATGCGCGTCGTAGGGATAGCTCTGCGCCATCTGGCGCAGCGCCGATTCGGACTGGATCTGCACGTAGTTCTCGTAGTCGTCGACACAGAACACCGCCTCGGCGGTATCGACCACTTGCCACACCACGATCGCGGCGATCTCGATCGGATTGCCATCGGCATCGTTGACCTTGAGCTTGGACGACTCGAAGTTGCGCACGCGCAGGCTGATCGCCTGCTTGGAGTAGAACGGATTGGTCCAGCGCAGGCCTTCCTCGCGCGCGGTTCCCGCGTAACGGCCAAACAGTTGCAGCACGCGTCCCTGGTTGGGCTGTACCTGGAAGAACCCGTTCGTGCACAGCCCCAGCACCACGAGCACGACTACCGGAATGATGATGTTGGGCAGCGCTGCCGCGCCGGACTCGACGCCCTCGGCCGTGCCGATGATCCAGGCGAGGCAGCCGAGGCTGAGCACGATGAAGGTGAGTGCGAGGATGATGCCGGGCAGGGAAAACGCCTTGCGTTCGTTCATGGAAGTCTCCGGGAGGTGAAGTGCGGCGCGTCCAGCGCGGCCCGCCGACCGCCGCGCCCGCAGCGTGCCGGGGCGCGCTCCCCGCGACCCGGGTGCCTTGGCATCCGGCTCGCGTCCACCTTCCGGGGTGGGCGTGGGGCCTGCGCATCGGCAGGCCTCACGGGAGGTGCTGGCAAGTAGATATCAAAACGATATCTAAGTCAAGCAAGATCGCTTGCCAACCCGCGACTGCGTCGCCCCTGCCGTCAGGGTCGGGCCGGTACGGCCTCCACGCTGCCAAGCTGCAGGCTGCCGAGCTGGCCGACGCCTGCGTAAAAGCGCCACGGGTCGCCATCGCCGGTGCCGAGCGCGAGGTGGCCCGCGTCGAACCGCCCCAGCGCCGCGTCGTAGCTACGCCAGCGCCCGTCGACGAATGCCTGGGTCCACGCATGGGGCACGAACACGTGTTGCCTGCCCGCAAACTCGGGCGTGTAGGCAAATCCGCTGACCACGCGCGTGGCGATGCCGCTGGCGCGGCCCAGCGCCGCCACCAGCACCGCATGTTCGGTGCAATCGCCCTCGGGCTTGCGCACGATCTCGAGCGCCGAGGCGTAACCGACGCCAAGTGACTTGTTCTGGATGTAGCTGCGCACGAACTGCTCGATGTTGTGCATCTGCTGTGCGGGCGCGGTGGCCTCGCCGACCGCGCGGTGCGCGAGCGCCACCACCTCGGGGGCGTCGCTTTGCAGATAGCGGTTGGCGGCGAAGTCCGCGGGCTCGGGGGGCGCGACCGCGCCGCCGGCCTGCGCCTGGGCGCGCACCACCACCACTTGCTGCGCACCGCGGCGCTCGACCTGTTGCTCGGCGGTGGCGACCAGGTCGCTGCCGTTGCCGCCGGTGAGCGTGTAGCGCAGCGTGCCGCCAAGTTCGGCCGCGCCCAGTGCGCGCGGCGCCGCGAGCAGGGTGCGCTCGAACACGTCGCTGTCCTGGTTGGGCGCGGTGGCGCAGGCGCGATCGCAGGCCAGCAGCACCAGTTGCGTGCCCATGAGCGGCAGCGTCATCTTGTGGATGGTCTGCTGCGCATCGACCCAGCTGGTCGATTGCAGGGTGCCCAGTGGCATGCGCATGGTCTGCTCGATGCGGCTGAGTTCGCGCGCGCCGCCGGGCAGGTCGACGTGCTCGCGCGCGCCCACGACTGTGGCCAGTTGCACGCTGTCCAGTCCCGAAGGCTGGAAGGCGAGGACTTCGTAGCGCGTGCCGGGCTTGAGGCCTGCGCGCAGGCCGGCCAGACGCGCGCCTTCGCTGAGCACGGCGCCCTTGGGCCAGGCCATGTCGCGCGACTGGCTGTTGCCCGCGCTGCTGGTGGTGAGCTGAATCGTGCCATCGACGATGCGCCCCTGGATGCGCTGCTCCACACCCGACAGCTGCGAGCGCGATTCGAAGGCCAACGGCATGCCCGTGCGCGTTTCGCTGGCGCTTTCGCTGCTGCGCAGCCCGATCCGGATGCCGGCACGTTCGAGCGTGATGTCGAGCGTCTGTGTGGTGCGCACCTGCTCGCCGCGTGCCTCGCGCTGCAGGTGGAAGCTGCCGATCTTGCGGCCATCGAGCAACACACTGAACCACTGCTCGGCGGGCGGCGTGCTGGCCTGGACCAGCGGCACGAGCAGGCACAACAGCAGGAAGGCGAGGAGATGGCGCATGGGGGACTCGAGGCGGTGGGATGGCAGGCCGCCCAGTGTGCCTGATCGGTGCGTCGCGTGCGGCACACGCGCTACCATCGCGCCACGGGTGCGCGATCGGCGGTGGATGCGGGGGCGTGCCCTCGTCCACTGCAACGGAGCCTGGCATGAGCGAGCCCGCCAATTACGCGGTATTCCTGTTTCCGCAAGCGATCGAGATGCTTGGCGTGGCGATCAAGCCCTACCTGCGCGAAGGCAGTGTCGGGCCGCATATCGTATGTAGCGAGGTCGACGCCTCCGGGCCGTTGTTCCAGATGACCTTGATCGGTGCGGGACCGGACCAGCAGCGCCTCGAACTCGAGCTCATGCTGCCGGTGTCGATGGTGCGGCTGGTGATGTCGATGCATGGCGAGCAGGAAATCGGCTTCATGGCCCGCCCCTGACGCGAGGCAGGGCCTGCGCTGCACAGGCGTGGCGGCGGCCCCGGACCGCGTGGGCGTGCTCACAGGTGTTCGGGCATGAGCGCTTCGAGCGGCTTCCAGTCGCCGCCATCGAGGACTTCGAGTCCGCGGTAGCGCTTCTTGTAGTCCATCTTGGGATGGCCCGCGATCCAGAAACCGAGATAGACATGGTCGAGGCGCTGTTGCCGCGCCAGTTCGACCTGGCTGAGGATCGCATAGGTGCCGAGGCTGCGTTGCACCTCGGCCGGGTCGAAGAACGTGTACACGGCCGACAGGCCGCTCGCGCAGAAGTCGGTGACCGCGATCGCGACGAGGCGGGCGCCCGCGCGCATCTCGATGAAGCGGGTCGGGCTCCAGCTCGTGTACAGGAAGCGCGAGAAGTCCTCGGGACGCGCATCGTCCATGCCGCCACCGCGATGGCGGCCGCGCAGGTAGCGCTGATACAGGTCGAAGTATTCCTCGCTGAAGCCGGCTGCCACCACGCGCAGCGACAGGTCGGCGTTGCGGGCCAGGCAGCGCCGCTGCGAGCGGTCGGGACGGAAGCGCGTCACCGGGATGCGGCAGGCGACGCAGGCGCGGCAGCCTGCGCACTGCGGATGGTAGACATGGCCGCCGGCACGGCGGAAGCCGCGCTGCACCGCGAGATCGTACAGCTGCGGCAGGCGCGGCGCGCTGGGGTCGATTACGAGGTTCTGCGCGGTGCGATCGCCGAAGTAGCCGCACGGATGCGGCAAGGTCTGGAACAGACGGACGACGTCGGAGCGCATGCGCCGATTCTAGCGCCGCGCCGTAGCGGGTGGCGCGGACTTCAGCTGCCCAGCATCTGCAGCGCGATGAGGATGCAGATGCCGCAGATCAGCGCGAGCACCACGAGCTTGATGCGCGAGGAGGCGCGCCGGTGCGTGCTGGGGTCGCCGACACCGCGCGCGGCCGCGAGCTCATCGGCAAAGCGCGTGGCCGGTTCGATGCCGGCTTCGCGCAGGAGCTTACGCGCGAGGGTCTGGTCCTGCGCGCGCACCACCGACACATTCGGCCAGCTGTCGCGGTCGGCGCGCGCGGTATAGGAAAAGCGCTTCCAGTCGGCGCCCTGGTAGCCGCGGCGGTTGCCGACCGAGGTCTGAATGCCGTGTTCGGCCATCAGCGCGACCACGCGGTCGATGTTCTCCATGCGCGGCGAGGTGTAGATCTGGCGCATCGCTCAGTCCCGTTCGCCGCGCACGCGCACGAGGCCTTCCTGCGTGGTCGAGGCCACCAGGCGGCCATCCTCGCTGTAGATGGTGCCGCGCGCGAGTCCGCGTGCGCCCTGGGCGGTCGGACTGTCGCACGAGTACAGCAGCCACTCGTCGACGCGGCACGGGCGATGGAACCACATCGCATGATCGAGGCTGGCGACCTGCACGTTGCTCTGCAGGAACGAGATTCCGTGCGGCAGCATGGTGGTGCCGATCAGGTGGAAGTCGGACGAGTAGGCCAGCAGCGCGCGGTGCAGCGGCGCATTGTCTGGCACGCGCTCGACGAGGCGGAACCACACGTGCTGGAGCGGTGGGCGCTTGGGCGGGTCGAGCTCGTCGCGCGGGTAAACATGGCGGAACTCGAACGGACCGTCGTTGCCGAACCAGCGTTGCAGCTTGGCCGGCAACTGCGCGTACACCTCGCTGGGCAGCGGCGCGGGCGGCTTGAGGTCGTTGGGCGCGGGCACGCTCGGCATCGGCGACTGGTGCTCGATGCCGGCCTCCTCCACATGGAACGATGCCGAGAAGTTGAAGATCGGCTGGCCGTGCTGGATCGCGGTCACGCGGCGCATCGAAAACGCGCCGCCATCGCGCGTGCGCTCGACGTTGTAGATGATCGGGTGCTCGATGTCGCCTGCGCGCAGGAAGTACGCATGCAGCGAATGGGCCGCACGGCCGCCATCGACGGTCTGCTGCGCCGCCGACAGCGCCTGGCCGAGCACCTGGCCGCCGAACACGCAGCGCGTGCCGATGTCGCGGCTTTCACCACGGAACAGGTTGTCCTCGAGGCGTTCCAATTGCAGCAGCGACAACAGTTCCTGGACAGTGGAAGTCATGGCGGACGCGGATTGGGCAATGCAATGAGTATAGCCGCGCGGTCACGGCATTCTCTCAGCCCGCCTCGGCGTGCAGGCGCTCGAGTCCGCCCGTGGCGAGCACCTCGGCCCATGGGAACAGCGGCCCGGGGTCCAGGCGCCGGCGCAGCAGGATCGCCGGATCGTCCGTGGCCGGTTCGAGCCGGCGGTCGAGGTCCTCGTGGCCCGCGATCCAGCGCAGCGCGGGCAGGGCCTGGCGCAGCTGCGCCAGCAGCAGGCGCAAGGCCCGGATCTGCGCGCTGGTGTAAGGGGTCGTGAAGTGCTGATGGCGACTGTCGCCCCAGTGGGGGTAACGCCCCGGGTTGCTCAGTTCGATGCCGATCGAACGCGGGTTGTAGCCGACGGTGTGGTGCGCCACGCGCGTGTCGGCGACGAAGCGGAACACTTTGCCGTCGGTGTCGATGTAGTAGTGGCCGCTGTTGCCGGTCTGCGACGACTCATGCCGGATGCGCTCGCCGTACTCGCGCGCGAGCGCCATGTCGGGCAGTTCGGTGCAGTGGATCACCACGAGGTCGATCACAGCCACGGGACGCGATGCAAGGCGCGCCTGGTAGGGCAGTGGCCAGTCGACGATGGCAAGGTCGGACATGCGTGCGGACTGGCCGGTGGGTGCGTGTGGAAGGGGCTTCGCGACGGGCGCGTTGCCCCGCAAGCATAGCGCGTGCGGCTATGCTGTCGGCCTTGCCCCTGCCGCGGTTTTCCATGAAAGGCACCGTCATCCTGTCACATGGCCTGGACAGCGGCCCCGGCGCCACCAAGGTCAGCGCGCTGGCCGAGGTTGCGAGCGGGCTGGGCTGGCGCGAACTGCGGCCCGATTACCGCGATCTCGACGCGCGCCGTGACGTGCGTGACATCGACGCGCGCATCGCGCGCCTGCTGGAGTGCGCGCCGCAGGCCGGGCGCGTGGTGTTCGCGGGTTCGAGCATGGGCGCGTTCACCTCGGCGCTGGCCTCGCTGCAGCGGCCATGCGCGGGTCTGTTCCTGATCGCGCTGCCCGGGGCGATTCCCGGCTACCCGCGAAGCCTGGCCGCCGCGGTGGTGCCGACCGCCTGCGTGCACGGCTGGCAGGATGCGCTGTGTCCGGTGGATCCGGTGATCGCCTTCGCGCGCGAGCGTGCGGCCACCCTGCACCTGCTGCCCGACGACCATCGCCTGGCTGGCCACGTGGCCGAATGCGCGCGCTTGTTCGCGCAGTTCCTGCAACGGCTGGATTGAAATGAGGCGCCTGTTCGCGACCTGCCCCAAGGGCATGGAGTACCTGCTGCGCGATGAACTGGTCGCACTCGGCGCGGGCGATGCGCGCGAGGCGCTCGCGGGCGTGCATTTCAGCGGCGACCTTGCGCTGGCCTATCGCGCCTGCCTGTGGTCCCGGCTGGCCAGTCGCGTGCTGCTGCAGCTGGACGAATTCGATGCGGCCGATGCCGATGCGCTGTACGCGGGCCTGCAGCGCATCGACTGGGACGCGCACCTGGCGGTCGATGGCACCCTCGCGGTCGATGCGGTCGGTGCGGGCGATGCGCTGCGTCACTCGCAGTTCGTGGCCTTGCGCAGCAAGGATGCGATCGTCGACCAGTTGCGCGGGCGCCATGGCACGCGTCCGGACATCGACGTCGAGCGGCCCTCGATCCGCGTCAACGTGCGCATCCACAAGGGCCGCGCCGGCATCGCGCTCGACCTGGCCGGCACGCCGCTGCACCGGCGTGGCTGGCGCCAGGGCACGGGTGAGGCGCCGCTCAAGGAGAACCTCGCCGCGGCGATCCTGCTGCGTGGCGATTGGCCGCGCATCGCGCAGGCGGGCGGCGCGCTGCTCGATCCGATGTGCGGATCGGCCACGCTGCTCATCGAAGGGGCCTGCATCGCGGCCGACGTGGCCCCGGGCCTGCACCGCGACTACTTCGGCTTCCTTGGCTGGCGCGGCCACGATGCGGCACTGTGGCAGGCGCTGCGCGAGGAGGCCGGGCAGCGCGCGCAGGCGGGTCTGCGCGGTCTTGCCCGCGTGTTCCATGGCTACGACCAGGATCCGCAGGTGCTGGTGCAGGCACGGCGCAACGTGCAGGCGGCCGGCCTCGCCGGCTTCATTCAGCTCGCGCGGCAGCCGGTCGAGCGCCTGCAACCGCCCGACGGTGCCGGCAGCGGGCTGGTGGTGTGCAATCCGCCCTATGGCGAGCGCCTGGGCGAGCGCGCGGCGCTCGCGCCGTTGTATCGCAGTCTCGGTGAGCGCCTGCGTAGTGGGTTTCGCGGCTGGCACGCGGCGATCATCGTCGCCGACGACGACCTCGGCCACGCCCTGGGACTGCGTGCGCACAAGCGCTACACGCTCTACAACGGCGCGCTGGAATGCCGCCTGCTCAGGTTCGACCTGTCCGCCGGCGAGGCCGTCGCGCGCGAGCCCAGGCCGCTGTCGGCGGGGGCGCAGGCGCTGGCCAACCGCATCGGCAAGACGCTGCGTCACCAGCGCAAGCGACTCGAGCGCGAGGGCATCACCTGCTGGCGCGCCTACGATGCCGACCTGCCCGAGTATGCCGCGGCGATCGACGTGTACACCGTGGTCGGGCGCGACCCCGGCGGGCCCGAGGCGCCTGTCGATGCGTTTCCGCAGACCTGGCTGCATGTGCAGGAATACGCACCGCCGCGCGACATTCCCGAGGACCTGGCGCGGGGTCGCCTGCGTGAACTGGTGCGCGTGGCCGGCGAGGCATTTGCGGTGCCGCGCGAACGCATCGCGCTCAAGACGCGCTACAAGGCCAAGGGCGGCTCCAAGTACGGGCGCCTCGCCCAGCGCGGCGAGTTCCTGTGGGTGGAGGAGGGCGGCCTGCGCTTCCGCGTCAACCTGTTCGACTACCTCGACACCGGGCTGTTTCTCGACCACCGGCCGTGGCGCGCGCAGGTGCGGGTGCTGGCGCATGGCCGGCGTTTCCTCAACCTGTTCTGCTACACCGGGGCGATGAGCGTGTGCGCGGCGGCTGGCGGCGCGGCTGCCACCACGAGCGTAGACCTGTCGCTGACCTACCTGGAGTGGGCCAGCCGCAACTTCAGCCTCAACGCGCTGGGCGGGCCGCGCCACGAGCTGGTCCAGGCCGACGCCCTGGCCTGGCTGCGCCATGCGCGTGGCGAGTACGACCTCATCTACGTGGATCCGCCCAGTTTCTCCAATTCCAAGCGCGCCGATGACTTCGACGTGCAGCGCGACCACGCCGAACTGCTGCGCCTGTGCGCGCGTTGCCTGGCGCCGGATGGACTCATCCTGTTTTCCAACAACCTGCGGCGCTTTCGCCTCGACGATGCACTGCGCGAATGGTTCGAGGTCAAGCCGACCTCCGTCACCAGCATCCCGTTCGACTTCGCGCGCGACGGGCATGTGCACAACAGTTACGAATTGCGCCATCGCGGCCGCGGGCTTGCGAAAAGTTAACGAACCCGCCTGTCATTTCAGTGCCGATTCAGCGCCGCGATCCCACGATGGCCGCGTCGATCGGGAGGCATTGCAGACATGCGCAAGCAGCTTCGCAACTGGGTTCTGGGCCTGTTGTTCGCGACCGGCATCGCGCTCGCGCCCACGGCCTTCGCACGTGGCCATGTGAGCGTCGGCATCAGCCTGCCCGGCCTGAGCATCGGCTGGTCTGATTGCCGCCATTGCGGTTACGGCTACGGCTGGGCCGGCAACTACGGCTATGGCGGTTATTACGGCGGTTATTACGGCGGTTATGGCGGCTACTACATGCCAGCCTACTATCGCCCGCGCACGTACTACGCGCCGGTCTATTACGCCCCCGCCTACTACGGCCCCGCCTACTACGGGGCGTACTATGACCGCGGTCCGCGCGTGATCCACCGCACCGTTTACGTCGATGACTACCGCGGTGACTACGGGCACCGCAGTCGCTACTACGATCGCGACGGCTACTACCGTCGCTGATCACGCTCACGACTGGCTGCCCTCCCTCCCCCATGATGCAGCCAGCGTGCACGCCCCGCGACGATTTCCCCTGATCGTCGCGGGGTTTCTTTGTCACGAACCTGCGCAGGCGGGCGCCGCGCCACCGTGCGTTCGGCGCAGTCCTGCGGTGGATGATGGGTCGGCGGCGCCCCGCGGCGCATGCACGATTCGCCGCAGGCACGGTCCGGCCGGTGCGTCCGGCGCGCTATGATGCGCGCCCGAGCTTTCCCAGGATGTGCATGAACGAGCACGACATCGGTGTGCGGACCGCGACGCCGGCTGCATGGACGTTCTTCCGGCAGTGGCTGCGCCATCCGCTGTCGACCGCGTCGGTCACGCCGTCGGGTCGCCAGTTGACGCGCGCAATGATGCGGCAGTTGCCGGCCGATGCGCGCTGCGTGGTCGAGCTGGGTGCGGGCACCGGTGTGTTCACGCGTGCGCTGCTCGAGCATGGCATCGCGCCCGGCCAATTGGTCGTGGTCGAGCTCAATGCCGAGTTGCACGCGTTGCTGAGCCGCCAGTTGCCGCGGGTCGCGGTGGTGCACGGCGATGCGCGCGACCTGCGTGACATCGTCGCACGCGTCGGCTGCGGCACCACGGTGGATGCGGTGGTGAGTGGACTGGGCCTGCTCGCGATGCCGCGCGCGGTGCAGCAGCAGATCCTCACTGCGGTATTCGACGTGCTCGGTCCAGGGCGCAGCCTGATCCAGTTCACCTATTCACCCGCCCCGCCGGTGGCGACGGGCCTGCTGCAGGAACTCGACCTGCGCGCCGAGCGCGTGGCCTTCGCGCCGCTCAACCTGCCACCGGCGTTCGTGTTCAAGTTCTCGCGTTGCCACGGGTGAGTGTGTCGCATGGCCGCGGCCATGCGGCCTGACGCGGTACAATCGCGCATCCGGCAACCGAGGTGGAGTCGTGTCCGAGTCGTTCCTTTCCGACGCAAGCAAGCAGTGGCAGGCGTTCCTGCAGCAATCCGGTGCACCGTGGGCCCAGTGGGCGCGTGCGGGTGCGCAGGCACCCGGGGCCTTCGAGCAATGGAGCGCCTTGTTCGAAGGCGCGGGCGCGACGCCACGCGAAACGATCGAGCGCTTCGTGCAGGGCGCCAAGGACTACGTGGCCTTCCTGCAATCCAGCCTGGCCGGCAGCGGCGCGACCATCGAGGGCATGAGTGGCTGGACCGAACCGCTCAAGCGCATGTTCGGCGCGCTGCCTGGCGGTGCGGGCACCTTCGAGCATCCCTTCGTGCGGCTGTGGCCGGCGCAGTTTGCCGCGGTCAATCCGTTTGCGGCCGGCATGCAGGTCCCCAGTCCCGAGTTCAAGGACCTCAAGTCCTGGCTCGCGCTGCCGACCTTCGGCCTTGCGCGCGAGCATCAGGAAACGCAGCAGCAGGCCGCGCTGGCCTGGGTCGAGTACCAGGAGCAGATCGCGCGCCACAACCAACAGATGCTCAAGGCCGCGCAGCGCGGGTTCGAACTGTTCGAGGGCAAGCTGGCCGAGCGCGAGCAGCCCGGGCGCCAGGTCGACTCGCTGCGCGCGCTGTATGACCTGTGGGTCGACGCCGCCGAGGAAGGCTATGCCGAAGTCGCGCTGTCGCAGGAATACCGCCAGGTGTACGGCGCGCTGGTCAACGCCCAGATGCGCCTGCGTTCGCACATCCAGCGCGAGGTCGAGCGCCTGAGCAGCGACCTGGGCATGCCCACGCGCAGCGAGATCGACAGCATCGGCGAGCGCCTGCAGGCGGTGCGGCGCGAGGTGCGTGCGCTGCGCGGCGGCGATGCGCTGGTCGACGAGGTCGCGCAGTTGCGCGAGGAACTGGCTGCGATCGCGCGCCACGCCGTGGCCGAAGCGCTGGGCGACAAG
>QUBV01000017.1 GCA_014338185.1 Lysobacterales bacterium
GGGCCCCCGTGCCGCAGGTCCTGCCGAAGGAGACGGTCCCTCTCGCACGGCTGCAGGAGCGCTGGACGGAAGGGGGCGCCGCGCTGCGCGCGCTCCTCGAGGGGCTCGGGGAGGAGCGGGAGCAAGCGCTCTTCTTCCGTCACCCCGTCGCCGGCCCCCTCGGCCCGGCCGAGACGGTCGCCTTCCTCCACGAGCACGGGCGGCACCACGAGGCGATCCTCCGCCGGGCGTGGGCCTCGCCGGGCGCCCCGGCCGCCCCTGCCGTGGCCATGCCAGCCACACCCCCGCCCCCGCCGCCAGCAGCCGCAGTGCCGCCGACACCCGCCGCGGCCGCGCCTGCGCGCACGGTGCGCAAGACCGAGCCGGACTGGTTCGACCGGGCCGGCGGCATGGTCCGGCGCTGGTTCAGCCAGGGCAACGTGCCGGTCAAGATCGGCATGCTGGTGCTGTTCGCCGGCGTTGCCGCGCTGCTCAAGTACGCGGCCGACGAGGGCTGGCTGAGCGTGCCGATCGAACTGCGCCTGAGCGGGATCGCGGCGGCGGCGATCGCCGCGCTGGCCCTGGGCTGGCGCGAGCGCAGCCGCCGGCGCGCGTTCGCGCTGTCGCTGCAGGGTGGCGCGATCGGCATCCTGTTGCTCACGGTATTCGCGGCGCTGCGCCTGTATCACCTGCTGCCCACCGGCGCCGCCTTTGCGCTGCTGGTCGTGCTGGTCGCCGGGGCCGGCCTGCTCGCGGTGCTGCAGGATGCCCTCGCGCTGGCCCTGCTCGGACTCGTCGCGGGCTTTGCCGCGCCCATCCTCATCGCCACCGGCGGCGGCGACCATGTCGCACTGTTCGGCTACTACCTCGTGCTCAACCTGGCGATCCTCGCGATCGCATGGCGCAAGTCCTGGCGTGTGCTCAACCTGCTCGGCTTCCTGTTCACCTTCGCCATCGGCACCGCCTGGGGCGTGCTGCGCTACGAGCGCGCGCTGCTGTCGAGCACCGAACCGTTCCTGCTCGCCTACTTCGCGATCTACCTCGCGGTGCCGATCCTGTTCGCGGGCCGGCGCCGCGCCGGCCAGCGCGACCTCGTCGATGGCACGCTGGTCTTCGGCAACCCGCTGTTCGCGTTTGCACTGCAGGCGGCGCTGCTCGAAGGCGAGCGCATGCCGCTGGCCCTGATTGCGCTGGGTGCGGCGGCGCTGTACCTGCTGCTGGCGTGGTGGCAGCGGCCGCGCCAGCGCCTGCTCGGCGACTCCTTCGCCGTGCTCGCGGTCGGCTTTGCCACACTCGCGGTGCCGCTGGCGCTGAGCGCGCGCGCCACCGCGAGCACGTTCGCGCTCGAAGGCGCGGCCCTGATCTGGCTCGGCCTGCGCCAACAGCGCTGGTTGCCGCAGATCGCGGGCTGGACCCTGCAGGCGCTGGCCGCGCTCGCGCTGGTGTTCGCCGCCCTGTTCCGGCCCGACAGCGCCACGATTGCGCTCGCCAATCCCAGTTGCATCAGCATCCTGCTGCTCGCGCTCGCCGGCTGCGCCAGCGCGTGGCTTTACCACCGCGCCGCTCGCCACGTGCCCGCGCTGCTGTTCTACCTGTGGGGCCTGCTGTGGTGGTGCCTGGGCATGCTGCGCGAGATCGAACGCTTCGTGCCCGGACGTGAACAACCGGCCGCGACACTGGGCTGGCTCGCGCTCAGCCTCATGCTCGCGGCGCTCGCCACGCGCGCCACGCGCGCACGGGCCTGCGCGGTCACAGTCGCGGGCGCGATGATCGTCGCGGTCGGCGTCGCCGCGTGGATGGCGTTCGGCGACATCCAGCCGCTGGCAGGCTGGTCGCTCGGCGCGGTGCTCGCGTTCGCGGTGGCCGGCGTGCATGCGCTTGCCAGCCTCGGCCAGCGCGGTGGGCGCAGCGTGGCGGTCGCGCACTCGGCCTGGGTGTGGGGCTGGATCGTGCTGCTCGCCGCCGCCATCGGGCAGCTGATCCACCAGGACACGCTGGGCAGCGGTTGGCGCAATGCGCTGCTGGCCGTGCCGCTGTTGCTGGCGTGGGCGCTCGCGCTGTTGCGTCCGCAGTGGATCGCCGTGCCGCTGCGCGAGCAGTTCGGCCGCTGGCGCGGCGTGCTGTTGCTGCAACTGGGCCTGGTCGCGGCATGGCTGTTCTGTGTACTGCTGTGGCGCCCGGGCGACAGCACGCCCCTGCCCTGGCTGCCCGTGCTCAATCCGGTCGAACTGCTGCAGCTGGGCGTGCTCGTGCTCGCCGCGCGCTGGCTCGCCGACACCCCGGCCGGTCGGCCGCTGCGCGCGCCGCTGCTGGCCGGTGCCGGGTTCGTGTTCGTGACCGCGGCCACCTTGCGCGCCACCCACCAGCTGGGTGGCGTGCCGTGGAACGATGGGCTGTGGTCGTCGAACCTGGCGCAGATGGCACTCACGCTGGTGTGGAGCGCGCTCGGCGTGATCGGCTGGATCATGGGTTCGCGACGCGCGCAGCGCGCGCTGTGGCTGGCCGGCGCGATCCTCATGGCGGTGGTGCTGGCCAAGCTGCTGCTGATCGACCGCAGCCGGCTGGGCAACCTGTTCGGCATCGCCTCGTTCATCGCCTACGGCCTGCTGTGCACCGTGGTCGGTTACTTCGCGCCGGCACCGCCGCGCGGCAATCCAGCGGAGAAGTCTGCATGAAGGTCTGGCTCACGATGCTGCTCGGCGCGGGTCTCGCGTTGCCGGCCCATGCGGCGCGCACGCCGCGTGACTACGCCTGGCTGTATCCGCTGGAGCTGCCTGCCGCGGCCACCGACAATGCCTGGCGTGTCGAGCTCACGCCCGCCGTGTACGCGCACGTGCACGACCCCACGCTGCGCGACATCGCGGTGTTCAATGGCGACGGGCAACTGGTGCCGTTCGCGCGCGAAAGCCCCGAGCCGGCACTGACTCCGCGCGAAATCGTCACCACGGTGCCGGTGCTCGTGCTGCCCGCGAGCGAACCCGCCGGCACGGGAACCGACCTGCACCTGCTGATCGAACGCGATGGCGAGGGCCGCCTGCGCCGCCTCGAAACCAGCGAGCGGGCCGCGCCGGCAGCGAGCGCCGAGGCGCGCGACTGGGTGCTCGATGCGAGCCGCGTCCATGGCTCGCTGGAAAGCATCACGCTCACCTGGGCCGCGCCTGCCGGCGATCTGGTGGCACGCTTTTCGATCAGCGCGAGCGACGACCTGCAGGCGTGGCGGCCGGTCGGCGGCGGCAGCGTGTTCGCGCTGCAGCAAGGCCAGGCGCGCCTGGACCGGCGCGAACTCGGTCTCGGCACACTGCGCGCGCGCTATCTGCTGCTGCAGCGGGTCGACACGGGCGCGCCGCTGCAGGGTCTGCAGGCGCGCATCCGCTACAGCGTGCGCGCGCCCGGCGTCGCGGCACTGGAGTGGGTGGACGCACAGGCGGTGGCGCCATCCGGCGCCGCTGCGCCTCGCGGCGACAGCGCGGACGGCAGCACCTTCGACTACGCCTTGCCGGCAGCGCTGCCAATCGAGCAGGTGCGCATCGAACTGGCCGGTGACAACAGCGTGGCCGCGATCGACATCCTGGCGCTGGACAAGGCCGGCGCCGCGCCCACACCGCTGGCCCAGACCACCGCGTTCGGGCTCACCGTCGAGGGCGAGACACTGCGCAACGATGCGACGGCGGTGAACCCCGCGGCGCGTGTGGGCCGCCTGCGCGTGCATGCGCGCACGCCACTGGCGGCCGCGCCGCGCGTGCAGGTCGGATTCCGCCCCGACCGTTTCGTGTTCCTCGCCGAAGGCAAGCCGCCCTACTCGCTGGTGGTCGGCAGCGCGAGCGCACGCCTGCCCGACTATCCGGTCGACGCCGCGCTCGCACGCCTGCGCGCGCGGCTGGGACCGCAGTGGCAAGCGCCGCTCGCGCACATCGGCACGGGTGTGCCCAGCGGTGGCGACAGCGTGCTCAAGGCACCGCCGGTGCCGATTTCGTGGCAGCGCGCTCTGCTGTGGCTCACACTGGTGGGCGGCGCGGTGCTCGTGGCCGGGCTGGCACTGGGCATGCTGCGCGGCGAGCGCAAGTAACGCCTGTGCGGCGCGGGCCGTCGCGGTCCCGGCGTCAGCGCGCGGCGTCGGCGGTGGCCGCGCGCGGCTCGGCCAGTGCGGCGCAGTACAGCGCCAGCAGCCACCAGAACAGCAACCCCCACCACGCCGAGTAGAACGCGAGGTGGGTGTTGAGCGGAAAACACATCGCGAGCAGGGCCAGCCCGGGCGCGCGCGCGCGTTCGCGCGCGGCGACACTGGCACGGCGCCAGGCGCGCAGTGCGAGCCAGCAACCGGTGAGCCAGCCGGCCAGGCCCACCAATCCGGTTTCGCTGAGCACCTCGAGCACGATCTGGTGCGCATGCGCCGCGCCGGTGCCGCTGGCCGGGTCGACGAAGCCGTCGTCGGGTGCGGCATGGCGTGGATAGGCATAGCGGAATCCGCGCACGCCCACGCCGGTGAGCGGCTGCGCCTGGATCATCGCCAGCGCGGTACGCCAGATGCGCAGCCGGCCCGCGCCGGCGGCGTCCACCGCCTGCTCGGTGCCCTGCAGCACCAGCAGGCTGCGCTCGATGCGTGCATCCAGCCGCATCGAGCCGTGCCATGCCAAGCCGATCAACGCCGCCAATGCCAGCGCCAGCAGCGCCAGCGTCGCGACGAAGCCACGCAGGCTGCGGCGCTGCTGCCACAGCAGCACCACGAGCACGAGTGCGTACGCCAGCCACGCCGCGCGTGAGCCGGCCAGCAGGATCGGCAACGCGAGCACGGAGATCGCGAGGGCAAGGCCACGCCCGCCCCACAGCCGCCGCGCGGCCAGCAACACGAACGGCGCGAGCACCGCCAGCGTCGGCCCGAGCTTGAGGTTGCCCGCACCGAAGATGCCGGATATGCGCTCCTGTTCGGCCGCGCCGCCCAGGCTCCAGCCCGTGGACGCCTGTAGCCAGGCATCCACCGCCCACAACGTGACGATTGCGCCGCCGGCCAGGAGCAGGCGCGGCCACGCCGCGGGCGCACGCACGGCCCAGCCCACGAACAGCGCAAACGGCAGCAGGCGCAGGCTGCCGGCCACGGTCGACCAGGTCTTGCCCGGCGCCACCGCGTCGATCGTCGACAACAACGCGGGCAGCCAGTAGCACGCAAACAGCGCCAGCACGAGCCAGGTCGCACGATCGCGCAGGTCGATGCGCCGGCGCAGCAACAGCACGAGCGCGAGCGCGGCCATCGCCACCACGGGCGCCTCGGCCGCGCGCCCGACCGGCAACAGCAGCAGCGGCGCAAGCACGAGCAGCAACGGCCAGGCGTGGCGCAGGCGGGCGATCAGGACAGGCAAGGTGGAACCGACGGCGGCGGACCCGGCCATTGTATGCATGCGCCGCGCGTGGCAGCGCGTTCAGGCGGCCAGTTCGGCGTACACCGCGAGCGTGGCCGCCTGCATGTCGGCCAGGCGGTAGCGCTTGAGCGGTGCGATCGGCGGTGCCGCGCGCAGCAGCGCCGCGGCACGCTCGGTCAGCCGCTCGCGATCGCCCAGCGCGACGCGCCCGGCCGGATACAGGTCGGTGAGCAGTTCGCCGACACCGCCGTGGTCGTAGCCGAGCACGGGCCGGCACAACGCGATCGCCTCGATCACGGTGCGGCCGAAGGACTCGGGCTTGGTCGACAGTTGCAGGACCAGGCTCGATGCGGCGTACACGTCGCGGGTGTCGTCGCGCTGCGCGCTCAGCGCGACCCAGTCGGCCACCGCGAGCTGGCGCGCGAGCTGTTCGAGCTCGGCCACGTAGCCCTCGCGCCCGGACTGACGCACGCCCAGCAGCAGCAGCCGCACCGGGATGTCGCGGGCCTTGAGGTCGGCCACGAGACGGATCGCATCGGCGTGGCCCTTGAGCCGGGTGCCACGCCCGGGCAGGGTCAGCAGTGGCGCGCCGGCCAGCTGCGGAAACTCGGCGAAGAACCACTCGCGCCAGTAGTCGTCGGGCTGCCAGCCATAGGGATACTGCTCGGGATCGATGCCGCGCGGAATCACCACCAGGCGCGCCGGGTCGGTGCCGTGGTAGTGGCGCAGCAGATGGTCACGCACGGTGTTGGAGACGCAGATCACGCGTTCGCCACGCGCCATCACCGAGCTGTACCAGCCCGGCGAGTTGAGCCCATGCGCGGTGGTCATGAAACGGGTGGACGACTGGCCACGCAGCGCCAGCCGCGCCAGCCAGGCAGGCATGCGCGAGCGCGCATGCACGATGTCGGGCTTGAGGTCGTGCAGCAGCGCGCGCAGCCGCGGCACCTGCGCGAGCGTGCGCGGCGACTTGGCCGCGACCGGCATCACCACGTGCTCACTGCCGGCGCGCGTGAGCGCGGCCACCATGCGGCCACCGGTCGACACCACGATCGAGCGGTGGCCGGCCGCGACCAGCGCCTGACCGATCTCCAGCGTCGAGCGCTCGGCGCCACCCGCCTCCAGCGCGGGCACCAGCTGGACTACGGTCAGACGGCGCCCACTCATGCCCACTCGGTCAGCGGCAGCGTGCTGGGCCGGTAGTCGGCCAGTTCGTACTCGGCGCTGCAGTAGGGGCAGCGGCTGCGACCGCCATCGGCCGCGACCGGCAGGAACACGCGCGGGTGCGAGTTCCACAGCGACATGCCCGGCATCGGGCAGCTGAGCGTGAGGTCGCCCGACGCGACCCGGTAGTGCCGCTGCGCATTGGCGGGGAGGGTCTGGTCCTGGGCCGGGTTCGGGCGCATCACACTCTCCAACGGAAAAAAGCCAAGTCTAACAGCCGCGACCTGGGCCCAGACCCGCGCCGCGGCGCTGGCGGCGGTGGTGACGAGCGGCCGCCATTGGGAGATGGCAAGCACATTGCGTGCCAGCGCCCCCCTGCCGCACGACTGTGATCCGGTGCACGGCGGGCACGTGATGCACTGCGGGCACGGGCGCCCGGGCAAGCGGCCTACAATGCGCGGCTGAACCGCCATGCCAGCCATCCGGGAGGAACACCGTGGACTTCAACAAGCTCATCGCACGCGTCAAGGCCATCCTGCTCACGCCCAAGGCCGAATGGCCGATCATCGCCGGCGAGCCGGCCACGGTCGCCGACCTGTACAAGAACTACATCGTGGTCCTGGCCGCACTGCCGGCGCTCGCAGGTTTCATCAAGGGCAGCGTGTTGGGCTACGGCATTCCGGGCGTCGCCCATTTCCGCACCCCGATCGGTATGGGACTGACGGCCGCGGTGGTCGGCTACCTGCTCAGCCTGGCGGTGACCTACGTGATGGCGCTGATCATCGATGCGCTGGCGCCCAACTTCGGCGCGCAGAAGAACCCGGTACAGGCCCTCAAGGCCGCGGCCTACGCATGGACAGCGAGCTGGGTGGCGGGCATCGGCGTGCTGGTGCCGTTCCTCGGCTGGCTGGTTGCGCTGGCCGGCCTCGCCTACGCGATCTACCTGCTGTACCTGGGCCTGCCCCACACCATGCAGTGCCCGCCGGAAAAGGCCGGCGGCTACACCGCGGTGAGCGTGGTCATCGGCATCGTGCTCAGCTGGCTTGCCGCACTCGTCGTGGGCGGCATCGTCGGTACCGGGGCGGTCATGAGCGGCGCGATGACCGGCGCGTTCAGCGGCTCGGGCAACGAGATCACGCTCGACAAGGACAGCGCGCTGGGCAAGCTCGACGCCTGGAGCAAGAAGGTGGAATCGGCCAGCAAGCAGCTCGAAGCCGCGCAGAAATCGGGTGATGCCGATGCGCAGGAAAAGGCGCTCGGCGCGATGATGGGAGCGGCACTCAGCGGTGGCGACCAGGTCGAGTCGCTGGCGCCCGACCAGCTCAAGCCGTTCATGCCCGAAACCCTGGCCGGGCTGCGGCGCACCCACCTGTCGGCACAGCGCAGCGGTGCGATGGGCCTGCAGGTGTCAACCGCCGAGGCGACCTATGCCGACGACGCGGGGCACGAGCTGCAACTGGAGGTGAGCGACACCGGCTCGGCCAAGGGCCTCATGGCAATGGCGAGCTGGGCCACCTTGCAGAACGAGACGGAGTCCGACCACGGCTTCGAGAAGACCTACAAGCAGGATGGCCGCATGGTCCACGAGCAGTGGGACAACCAGAGCCGGTCGGGTGAATACTCGATCGTGCTCGGCAACCGCTTCACGGTGAAGGTGTCGGGCGGCGCCGACAGCATCGACCAGCTCAAGGCCGCGGTCGCGGGCCTGGACCTGGCCGGACTCGAGGCGCTCAAGGACCACGGCGTCAAGAAGGGCTGATCCCGCTGCCGCGCGATGGGCGGGCCATCGCGCGGCACGCGCGCCACAGGGTGCCTTACTTGGCCGCGTCGGCGGCAATCGTCTCGGTGGTGATGCGCAGCGCGATCTCGTCACTGATGTTGGGCACGTAGGCGCCCACGCCGAACTCCGAACGCTTGAGCGTGGCGGTGGCGTCGAAGCCCGCAGCCGGCTTCTTGCGCATCGGGTGCTCGCCAAGCTTGTTGATCGTCACATCGAGCACGACCGGCTTGGTCACGCCATGCAGGGTCAGGTCGCCCGTGACCTTGAGGTGCTTGCTGTCCTTGCCCGCCTCGACCTTGGTGCTCTTGAAGGTCGCCTGCGGGTACTTGGCCACGTCGAAGAAATCTTCCTTCTGCAGGTGCTCGTCCAGTGCCGGCACGTTGGTGTTGAGGCTGGCCATGTCGATCGTGACCTCGACCTTGGACCGGGTCGGCGCCGCGGCATCGAACTCGAGCGTGCCCTGGATCTTGCCGAACTGGCCGCTCGGGTGCGAGAAGCCGAAATGGGTCCAGCTGTACACGACCTGGGTGTGGGCGGGATCGAGCGTATAGGTGGCCGCGAACACGGGCGCGGCGGCGAGCGCGAGCGCGCTGGCGAGGGCAAGGCGTCGAAGCATCGAGTCTCTCCTGGGCTGGGGGCTGGGGCAAATGCGAATGCGAACAATGCGGCAGCACGCGGCCAATCTCAAGCCGCGCCCCGGCAATGCAGTGTTGCCGATCCGGCAACGATCGCCGCAGCGGCACGCAACTGCATTAGGCTGCGCGGATGACCGCACCCCTGCCACCCGACTGCTGGGCCATCAGTGACGGCGCCGCCGGCAATGAGCGCCAGGCGCTGGCGCTGGCGCTGGCGCTCGGGCTCGCGCCGCGCGTGATCCGCCTGCATGTGCGCCAGCCGTGGCAGGCCCTCGCGCCACACCTGCTGACCGGGGCGTCCTGGGCGCTGCGCGAGGCCGATGGCAGCCCGCTGCAGCCACCCTGGCCGGGACTGGCGATCGGCTGTGGCCGCCGCGCGGCGCTGGCCACGCGCGCATTGCGGCGCTGGAGCAGGGGCCGGTGCTATGGCGTGCAGATCCTGGATCCGCGCATCGACGCGCGCGCGTTCGACCTCGTGATCGCGCCTGCCCACGACCGGCTCGCCGGCGGCAACGTGATCGCGAGCATCGGCGCGCTCAACCCCGTGGATGGCGAATGGCTCGCCGCCGGCCGCCTGCGCTTTGCCGCCCTGGCGGCCTTGCCGGGACCGCGCACCACGGTGCTGATCGGCGCCAGCACGCGCGCGCAGCGCCTGGATGGTGCCTATTTCGACGCGCTGCTGGAACGCCTGCAGGCCCACCACGCCAACCACGGCGGCAGCTTCCTCGTGAGCCTGTCGCGGCGCACGCCCACGGAACTCGCAGCGCAACTGCGCCAACGCTTCTCCAGCCTGCCCGGCACGTTCTGGGGCGGCCCTGCCGATGGCGACAATCCTTACGCGGGACTGCTCGGCTGGGCCGACCGTATCGTGGTCACGCCCGACTCGGTCAACATGATCAGCGAGGCCTGTGCCACCGGCAAGCCGGTGTACACGTTCGCGCCGCGCGCGATCGGCGGCAAGCTCGCGCAATTCCACGCGGCCCTGCTCGCCAGCGGCCACTTGCGCGAGCTGGGCGACACGCGCGCGCGGCCGCTGCCGCCGGCGCTGGCCGAGACCGGCGAGATCGCCGCACTGGTGCGCGAGCGCTGGCTGCGCGAGCGCCTCGCCTGAGCGCCCGTCGCACATGCACGCCTGCCGGCTGCACCGGCACCGCAGCTACTGCTGCGCACGATGCGCCTTGCCGCCGGTGCCGTGCCTGCACAACGCCTGCGATGCCGGACGCTTGCCCGCGCAAGCATTGGCGATCAGGCCGGCGACGAAATCACGAACGGACTGCGGCACGCTGTTGAGCCCGGCCATGCGCGTGCGCGCACGCTCGAGCAGCACCGCCGCATCGGTCTGACGACCTTGCCGCATGCGCACGGCAGCGAGCACCGCCAGCGCGTTGACCTCGTGGAAGTGACTCTGCTTGGGATACATCCGCTCGGCCATCGCGACCGCATCCTGGGCCGAGCGCTCGGCCAGTTCGAGCTGCCCGGAATCCAGGGCCATCCGCGCCAGATTGGTGGTGGGCACCAGCACCATCACATGATCACCGTGGGCAGCGCGCTGCTGCATCGCCACCGCGCGCTGCTGCAACTCGATGGCGCGCGGCAGGTCGTCACGCAACGCGGCCACGCGTGCCCGGTTGTTGAGGATCACCGCCAGGTGCGGACTGCCCTCGGGATAGGCCCGTTCCAGGATCGGCTGCGCCATGCCATACAACTGATCGGCGCGGGCGAGGTCGCCAAGCCCGCGGTAGGCCTGCGCCAGGCTCGCCAGCGTGCGCGCACGGTCCTCCAGGCTGTCCTTGCTGTCGCTGCTGCGGTCGAGGTCGACCGCCTGCTGCAGGTACTGCAGCGCGTGAGCGTAGTCCTCGTACACGAGGTACATCACGCCCAGGTCGTTGAGGACGTCCACATGCAGCGTCGAGCCAGTCTTGCCACTGCGCTCGATCCGCCGCAGCGCCTCCTCGAACAGGGCCTTGGCCTCATCGCCGCGATCCTGCTCCTTGCGCACGTTGGCCAACGCCGAGATCGCAGTGATGACACGCGCGTCATCCGCGCCGAACAGGCGCTCGCCGTCCGCGCGCGCGCGCTCGAGTTGCGCCTGCGCGGCATCGAGCTGGTAGCGCCCATACAGGCTCTGGCCCAGTGCGTTGCGCAGCTCCACGGTCAGGTCGGGGCGCCCGGCGAAATGCGCATCGATCTTACCCAGCGCAGCATCGACCGCCGCAGCGAGCGTGGGCTCGCCACCGCTGTCGTACGGGTTGGAGAAGTTGATGAGATCGAGCAGGAACGCGTTGACGCGCAGCGTATCGGCCGCTGCCTGGCGCGCGTGGCGCGCCTGCAGCAGCGCCGCCACGCTCGCACCGAGAATTGCCGCGAACGCGATTGCCGCCGCCGCGGTACCCAATCGATGGCGCCGCACGAAGCGCGCCGCGCGGTAGCCGACCGAATCGGGATGGGCCTGTACCGGCCGGCCCTGCAGGTAGCGCCGCAGGTCCTCGCCGAGCATGCTGGCCGATTCGTAGCGCCGCGCCGGGTCCTTGTGCAGCGCCTTGGCCACGATGCGTTCGAGATCGCCACGGATGCCGGCCATGCGCGCACGCCGCTCGGCATCGGGCAGGGTCGCGCTGCCCAGCGCGCGGCGCAGCGTCGGCGGCTGCGTGTCACAGACCACGCGCTCGCTCTGCGCCGGACTGAGGCCATCCAGCGAATAGGGACGCCTGCCGCTGATCAGTTCGTACAGCACCACGCCCAGCGAGTACACGTCCGAGGCGGTGGTGAGCGGCTCGTGCCGCACCTGTTCGGGGCTCGCGTAGGCCGGCGTCATCGCGCCAGCCACGGTGGGCTGGTCGATGCCGCGCGTGCTCAGGTCCAGCGTGCGCGCGATGCCGAAATCCAGCAGCCGCGGCTGGCCGTCGCTGCCGACGAGGATGTTGCCGGGCTTGAGATCTCGATGCACGATCAGGTGGCGGTGCGCCGCCTGCACGCCATCGCAGACCTTGCAGAACAGCGCCAGCCGCGCCACCACGTCGAGCTTGCGCTCGTCGCACCAGCGCGTGAGCGAAACGCCATCGACGTATTCCATGACCAGGTACGGCACGCCGTCGGCGGTGCTGCCGCCATCGAGGATGCGCGCCACGTTGGGATGCTCGACGCGCGCGAGCAGGCGCCGCTCATTGTCGAAGCGCGCTGCGAAGTCGCGCTGCTCGTCCTCGCTTGCCCACGGTGCCACGCGCATGAGCTTGATCGCGACCTGCTGCTCGTAGGCGCCATCGGCGCGCTCGCCCAGGTACACCACGCCCATGCCACCCGCATCGAGTTCGCGCACGATGCGCCAGGCGCCCACTCGCGTCTGCGCCAACGCGGCCCCGCCATCGTGCCGGCGCGTGGCGGCCGGTTCGACCGGCCTCTCCGGGACGCCCTCCACCGCAGCCTCGCCCGCAAGCAGCGTGCGCACGCGCGTGCGTACCTCCGGGGTCGCATCCTGCCGTTCCAGCCACGCGGCACGCGCGGCCGGCGCCTGCTCCAGCGCCGCCTCCAGCAGGCGCGATACCTGTGCGTCCGGGTCTGTGTTCAAGCGCATCACCTCGACCGGCGCTGCAGTGTCACCACGACGTGCCGCGCGGCGGACAGTGTAGTCACGCCGGCTCGCCATTGGCCATGCCCTGCGGCGGCGGCCGCATGCGACATTGCCGCACCACGGACATGACCAGGGAGGCGATTGCTCCCGCGATCGCGCGATGGCGACACGACTGGGCGCCTCATGCGCGAGATTCTCGTTGGCCGCGCACGCGCGCGTGGTCGCCGCAAGCGCGGCGGTGGTAAGCGGACGACGCCGAGAGGGTCCGAACGGCCGGTGCGCGATGTCGATCCGGACCTGCCCGACCTCGAACGCACTCGACCGGCTGGAACGCGCCGATGCGCCCAAGGCATGCATGACCGAACTGAACCGCTGCGGTGGCCGCGGACCGCCGGGAGCGCACAGCGCACCGCGCAGTCACCCGCCACGGTCAGGCGCCACTGGCAAGCCGCCGGGCCGCGGTGATGGATGCACAACCCAACCCTGATCCGAGAACCACCGATGACCTCGGTTGCACCACGGGCGGGGACACAATCCAGTCCCCGGGCACACCGTTGATCGAGCGATGTCCGCGATCAAGGCGGCCGGGGACGATGTGTCCGTCTACCCGGCGGGCATGCGCAGTGATGGGTGTCCCCGCCGTGCGAGCCGGAAGCCTGGTTCAGGGCCCGCCGCGCACCAGGCGAACATTCGCGGGATAAGTGCGGGGCAGCGTGTTGGCCAATCCGTCAACGAAAAAAACGTACCAAGCCGAATTCGATTCGATGTGTGGCGAACTCGACCAGACCTCCGTTCCCCCGCCATCCGTGGTCGGAAACACCTCCAGATTGATGGTCGGCCTGTCGCGACAGGTTTCCACCGTGCTGTACAGTTCCTTGATGTTGGGCAGGCGCCAGTCGGCGTGACCGGCGTAGGTCGACCCTTCGGCCAGTGCCAGCGCCGCCAGCCAGGCATTGTTGCTGGCCGTGCCAATGCAGGCATTGATGCTCCCGTCCCAAGTCTGGCCTTCCAAGCAACGCTTCCACATCAGGCCGGTCTGCTTGTCGGTGGCGGTACCGTCGTCATGCAGGACGTAGGAACTGGTGGGATGCACCGGCTCGCCCACCGTGCAGCCGTTGCCTGCCATGGCCGTGGTCGTGGCCACGCACGCTGCGAGCGCAAACCCCGCCAGCAGGTCTTTCATTACATGACTCCCGGAAGCAAAGGTTCGCACGGCCGGTCGAGAGCCCCGGAAGGTCGCTCGCACGGGCAGTCTGAGTTCACTGTCCATCTCGCACCAGGCGGACGGCGAGGGCATCGCCACTACGACTGAGGCTGCGGATCTGGCCATCTCCCAGCAAGATGGCATAGGCGTTGGAGCCATACTTGCCATAGGGCGTGGCGGTCCAGAAGAAATGGTAATCGGCGGGAGAGCTCGGGAAATCGGCCACATCGATCCGAGCGGCCGAACCGTAGTCGGTGATGCCCTGCAGTTCCACCACGCTCGGCATGCGCCAGTCGTGGAATCCGCACAAACCGGCGACATTGACGTCCTGCGCGAACTTTTCCGTGTCGCAGCGGCCGGCCGTAAAGCATGTGCCACCACTGTCCCCACCGGGCGCGCCGCCGGGCGCGGAACTGTCATACCACGTGTAGGTCCATTGGCCGCTGTGCAGGTCGGCGCCACTGGTCTTCAGTTCCCACAGCAGGCCGGTGTAGTTGTCCAGCGTGCACGCCCAATCGTCCGGGCCGGTACCCTGCACCGGATTGGCCGGACAGGTGCCTTCGCCGGCCTTCTCGCCACTGTTGCACACCCGGGTGAAATCGAAGCCGCCATTGCCGCCACCGATCTTCGGCAATTGGCCTGCGGCGGCCAGGGCATCGCGTCCATGGTCGCAGTCCTGCCCGGCCGGATCGGCGGGATTGCAGATCGCGCCATAGCCACCGCCGGCGTCGGCGCTGCCGACGATGCCGGTGTCATTGAGCTTGACGACTTTCGGAGGGTCGAACCCGTCCTGGAAGATGATGTCGTCGGCCAGGGCGGTTGACGATGCCACGACCGCCACGCCCAGCGATAGCGCCATCGCCACGTGCCGTGAGCTTCGCAACGGCGTCCGAAACGCGCTCCCGGAAAGTGCCATCATCGCTACGTGTCTGCGCCAATCGGGAGTCCCGAGTTGATCAAACCAGAACGGCGAAGTCAAACGCATCATTCCAGGAAGGGCTGAACACGCCACGGCACAGCACTCGTCATTCCGGCACCTGATGGACTTGGAAGTGGCCGCGAGGACGGGCGCGGCCCAAGGGGAGAAGAACCCGGCCGGCCCCTGCCGATACACCGGCGCGTGTGCAAACCGCGTCACACACGATGCGTGACGCCGTTGGCAATCGCGCCGCCCCTGGCAGGGTTCACGAGTGCCACGCGGCGGAGTATCGTCACGCGGCTCCCTCACCACCGTTGATGCGGGCGCAACGAACGCAGCAGCGTGCCTGAGGGTTCGTGCCTGCCCGGCGCGAGCCATCATGCAAGCCTGCTGCGACCACCCTGCATGGCCTGCTCGCACCGGCCGCCGCAGGGTGGTGGAGCAGGTGATCGCATGCGGGGACTGCGCAGGAGAGGCGCAAGTCGCTCGATGAGACATGCGATCGGGAATGCACCCTCCACTTCCAACCATGACGGGGACGACGATGCTCAGACTTCGACCATTGCTTGCCGCCTTGATGCTCGCCTCGGGCATCGCGGTCGCGGCGACCGACACCACCACACCCCTGGCGCTGCGCGCGCAGTTGCGACCGATCGATACGGTGGCCACCGCGCGACTGGACGCGCTCGACCTTGCCACGCTGGCCGAGCAGGATGCCTTGCGTGAGGCCAGTGGCCAGCCGATGCGCTTTGCGATCGCGCGCGACAGCGCGGTCACTGCACGCAGCGGCGGCAGCTGGGAACACCATGGCGACCGTGACGTGTGGCGCTACCGCGTGCAGGCCAAGGACGCCGCCTCGCTCAACTTCGGCTTCACCCGCTTCGCGCTGCCACCGAGCGCGCAGCTGTTCATCTACGCCACCGACAACCCGGCCGACCTGGCCGGTCCATACAGTGCGGCCACCCACAACGCCCTGGGGCAGCTGTGGACGCCGATCATCGCCAGTGCCGACGTCACGATCGAACTGGATGTCGCCAGCAGCGAACGCACCCAGGTCGAACTCGTGCTCGGCAAGATCAACCAGGGCTACCGTGGCTTCGGCACGCACAGCAAGGGCTACGCGCAGCCGGCACTGGCCGTGCACGGCGAAGGCAAGTCCGCGTGCTCGCCCGACGCGGTGATGTCGGGCACGTGCAACATGGACGTGGCCTGCATGGACAGCGCCGACCCGTGGAACAATCCGCGCCGCTCGGTCGGCGCCTACACGATGAGCGGCACCGACACCTGCACCGGCTCGCTGGTCAACAACACCAACGGCGACCGCAGCATGCTGTTCATCACTGCCAGCCACTGCAATGTGGTCAGCAATCCGGCCGGAATCGTGGTGTACTGGAACTACGAGTCACCCACCTGCCGCACCCCCGGCACCGCAGCCAACGGCAACGTGCTGCCGCGACCATCAAGCACCAGCAGCGGCTCCACCTTCCTGGCGCGCACGCGCAATCCGTTCTCCGGAAGCGACTGCACCAACGGCGCGGTGTGCTCGGACGTCACGCTCGTGCGCCTCAACGGCACGCCAGACTCGGCCTGGAACCTGTACTGGGCCGGCTGGGACCGCGGCACCACCGCTGCCACCTGCGTGCCCGGCCCCAACCCCAACTCCAACGTCGGTGAGTGCGCGTCGATCCACCACCCGGGCGTGGACGAGAAGCGCATCACGTTCGTGCAACAAGACTTCGTGCTCGGTGGCATCAGCAACGGCACCAACACCCATTGGCATGCCTATTGGGATCCGAACCCGCCGATCCTGCCCAACATCCCCTCGCCGCAGCCGCCGACGCTGCCGGCCGCCGTGACCGAGCCGGGTTCGTCGGGCTCGCCGCTGTACAACGCCAGCCAACACTTCGTCGGTGTGCTCAGCGGTGGTCCTTCCTCGTGCGGCGCCACGGGTGAAAGCCTGTCCGATTACTACGGCCAGCTTGCGGTCGCGTGGGAAGGCGAAGGCACGTCCGCCACGCGCATGAAGGACTGGCTGGATCCGACCAACACCGGTGCCACCGTGCTCGAGGGCATCGGCATGTCGCCATTCACGTTCACGCTCACCCCGACCTCCCTGTCGGTGTGCCAGAGCAGCAACAGCGCGAGCGTGAACCTTGCCGCCACCTACGACCCGGGCTTTGCCGGCACCGTGACGCTGTCGGCCAGTGGCAATCCGCCATCGAGCACCGCGAACTTCGTGCCGGCCGCGCTCACTCCGCCAGCCGCCTCGGCGGTGCTGAACTTCGGCAACCTCGGCGCGGCCACGCCGGGCAGCTACACCGTCACCGTGACCGGAACCAGCGGTGCCGACAGCGTCAGCAAGACCCTGCCCTTCACGCTGTCCGAGCCACTTGCCGGCAGCATGACGCTGGTCGCCCCGGCCGACGGCGCCGCCAACGTCGGCACCAACCCGACGCTGACCTGGAACGCGCTGGCCGGCGCCGACAGCTACACGGTCGACGTCGCCACCGATGCCGCATTCACCAACATCGTGAGCACGCAGTCGGGCATCACCGGCACGAGCTACGTCGCCAGTGGCCTCAGTCCGACCACGACCTACTACTGGCGCGTCAAGCCGACCAACGGTTGTGGCGACGGCACGGTCTCGGGCACGTTCCATTTCACCACCGCCAACATCATCTGCCGCAGCGTCAACCAGGCGATCCCCGACAACACACCCGCGGGCATCAGCGACAGCTTCACGCTGACCGACACCTCGGTGCTCAGCGGCCTGACCGTGTCGGTCAAGGCCAGCCACACCTGGGTCGGCGACCTCAAGTTCACCCTGAGCAAGGACTCGACCAGTTCGGCACTGATCGACCGGCCCGGCGTGCCCGCCACGACCTTCGGGTGCAGCGGCAATGACATCGATGTGATCCTCGACGACGCGGCCGCGATTCCGGTGGAGACCACCTGCGGTGCGTCCGCACCCGCGATCAGCGGCACGCTCTCGCCGAACGCACCGGGCCTGGCGCCGTTCACCGGCCTGTCGCTCGCGGGCACCTGGACGATGAACGTGTCGGACAACGCCGGCGGCGATACCGGCACGTTCACCGAGTGGTGCCTGATTCCGCAGTCCGCGCCGAGCGACATCATCTTCCAGGATGGCTTCGAGATGCCGTAAGCCCGGACCGGATCACTTGCACACAGGGGCCGCACTGCGGCCCCTTTTTTTGCTCAGGCCATGGCCGGCGACAGCGGCAGCGCCATGCGCGCGGCGAGCGCGCGCACCACCGCGGCGGCCGCTTCGATGTCCGCATCGCGCATGACGATGCGCGCCTGCGCGTCGAGCGTGCAGCCGATCGCGCGCGCGAGCAGACGCATGTGGGCCTGCGCGAGCGCCCCGGCATCCTCGCTCGTGAGCACACCGACCTCGCCCAGCAGCGCAATGAGCCGCGCGCTGTTGCCGGTGCCGGCCAGCAGCGCGTGCGTGGGCGCATGGATGAGCACGAGCGCCTGCAACAGGAACTCGATGTCGACCAGGCCACCCGCTCCCTGCTTGAGATCGAACTGCCGCTCATCGGAACGATCGCGCTCGCCGCGCCAGCGCGCGCGCATCGCGGCCACCTCGCTGCGCACGCGCGCGGCCTCACGCGGCAGCGCCAGCAACTCGTCGCGCAACTGGGCAAAACGCCGCGACAGCGCCACATCACCGGCCACCGCGCGCGCACGCACCAGCGCCTGCAATTCCCAGGTCCACGCGCGTTCGCGCTGGTAGGCCTCGAACGCGGCCAGGCTGAGCACGAGCATGCCCTTGCTGCCATCGGGGCGCAGGCGCACGTCGACCTCGTACAGGCGTCCCGCGCGCGTGAGCACGCCCAGCAGGTGCACGACGCGCTGGGCCAGGCGCGCGTACCAGCGCGGCGCATCCAGCGGCCGCGCCCCGTCGGATTCACCCTGCGCGAGCTCGCCGTCGTACAGGAACACCAGGTCGAGATCGGAGCCGAAGCCGAGCTCGCCGCCACCGAAGCTGCCGTAGGCGATGATCGCCAGCCCGCTGCCCTCGCCCACCTGGGTGGGCAGGCGGCCGTGGACGGCCTGCAGGTCGCGCTCGGCGATGCGCAGCACGGCCGCGAGCACCACCGCCGCCACGTCCGCGAGCGCACGCGCGGTGGCCACCGCATCCAGCTGCGCGCCGAGGAAGGCCAGGCCGAGGCGGAACAGCGCCGACTGGCGCACTTCCTGGATCAGCTCGATCTCCGCCTCGCTGTCGGCCTGGCCGAGCGCGGCCAGGCGCCGCGCCAGTTCGTCCTCCAGCGCCTCGCGCCGGGTCCAGTCCGGGTCGATGCGGTCGTCGAACAGGTCATCCAGCAGCAAGGGATGGGCGATCACGCGCTCGGCCAGGAACGCGCTGGCCGCGAACACCATGCTCACGCGCCGCAGCGCGGCCGGCTGCTCGTCCAGCAGCGCCAGGTACACCGAGCGGCGTGCCACCGCCTGCACCAGGCGCAGCAGGCGCAACAGGCAGGGCACCGCGGCGCCCTGCGCCGCGGCCGCAGCCAGCAGCGCCGGCATCACCCGTTCGAGCCGTTCGCGCGAACGCGTGGACATGTTGCGGTAGGTGACGCTGCCAAGCAGCGCCTGCAGTTCGCCGGCCACTTCGGCCGCGGGCACGAACCCCGCCGCGGCCAGCACCGCAGGGTCGACCTCGTCGGCATCGCGCAGCTCGTGCCACAACTGCGCCCACTGGGCGTGGGTGCGCTGCGCGTCGCTGCGCGCCTCGACCGCCATCAACGCCGCGAACTGCTCGGCCACCACCGCGCGCTGCCGCTCCAGCGCCGCGTCCAGCGCAGCCGCGTCGCGATGGCCCAGCGCGACCGCGATGCGCGCGCGCGCGAGCGCGTCGTCGGGCAACGCATGGCACTGCTGGTCATCGAACATCTGCACGCGG
Organism: Lysobacterales bacterium; assembly: GCA_014338185.1. Classification (GTDB taxonomy): domain Bacteria; phylum Pseudomonadota; class Gammaproteobacteria; order Xanthomonadales; family Rhodanobacteraceae; genus Dokdonella_A. The sequence goes on from QUBV01000017.1 coordinate 19,534, forward strand.
TTTTCGACCCGGCGCAGCAACAGGTAGGCTTCGCGCAGTTCCCGTGCGCGCTCGATCGGCATGAGGCCGCGCTGGCTGCATGCGGCCAGCGCGGGCAGCAGGCCGCGCACGCGCAGCGTCGGCTCGCGGCCGCCGCGTATGAGCTGCGCGAGCTGCACGATGAACTCGATCTCGCGGATGCCGCCGGGGCCGAGCTTGAGGTTGGCGGCCAGGTCCTTGCGCGCGACTTCGGCATCGATCAGCGCCTTCATTTCGCGCAGGCCCGCGAACGCGCCGTAGTCGAGGTAGCGCCGGTACACGAACGGCCGCAGCAGCGCCAGCAGGCGCGCACCCGCGGCGCGGTCGCCCGCGACCACGCCGGCCTTGATCCAGGCGTAGCGTTCCCAGTCGCGCCCCTCGCGCTGGTAGTAGTGCTCCATCGCCGCGAACGACAGCGCCAGCCGGCCGGCATTGCCGAACGGCCGCAAGCGCAGGTCGACCCGGTACACGTAACCGTCGGCATCATGGTCGGCCAGCAGGCTCACCAACGCCTGGCCCACGCGCGTGAACCATGCCGCCGCATCGAGCGGGCGGGCGCCATCGCTCATGCCGTCCTCGTCGTAGGCCAGGATGAGGTCGATGTCGGAGGAGAAGTTGAGCTCGCCGCCGCCGAGCTTGCCCATCCCGACCACCACCAGACGCATCACGCGCCCGCGTGCGTCGCGCACCACGCCGTGGCGCTCGGCCACCTGCCGCTCGGCGCCGCGCAACGCCTGCTCGATGCAGGTCTGCGCCAGCAGCGAGGCGCCGGTGAGGATGGTTTCGGTGCCGTCGTCGGCGTTGACATCGCGCCACACCAGCCGCAGCGCTTCGCGTCGATGGAAGCTGCGCAGCAGGCTGCGCAGCGTGGCCGCGTCGCGTGCCTCGTCGAACACGCCCGCGCGCGCGTCGGCATGGCGCGGATCGCTCATGAGGCGCAGCGCATCGGGTGCCAGCAACTGCGGATCGCGCTGGTAGCTGCGCCAGGCGAAATCGCTGGCCAGCAGCACCCGCAACAGGCGCTCGTCGACCCCGGCATCGTCGTGGAACGGCACCTGCGCGCTGCGGCAGGCCGCTTCCAGCCGCGACAACCGTTCAGCGGCAAAGGCAAGCAGCGGACGCGGCCAGCGGGCGGGGTCGGACATGCGCCGATTGTCGCAGGCGCGGCGCGGCCACAGCCAGCCGGGCACGGACACGAAAATTGGCGATGGCCGGCGTGCAGTTAATGCGGCGTTGCCCGCGCCATGGCATCGTCCCGCCCCGTCATGCCCATCCTCGCCCCCAGCCTGCCGGACCGCCACTGGCGCCCGCACGTGCCGCACGAGCGCCGCGCGCTGGCCGGCTGCACGCTGCTGCTGTTGCTGCTGGTGGCGCACCTGGACCCGGGCATCGATTTCAGCCACGGCGAGCCGCTGGCGACCGTGCTGCACCGGCTCGCCCTCAACGCGATGCCGGTGCTCGCCGCGTTCGCGCTGCTGCTCGGCCTGACCCGGCGGGCGCTGCTGTCGACCTGGCTGGTGCTGCTGGGTGCGGTCGGCCTGTATGCGGCCCACGCCGCCAAGCTCGATGCGCTGCGCATGCCGCTGCTGCCGGGCGACCTGCGCTTCCTCGCCGATCCGGGACCCGCGCTGCGGCTGTTCTCGCAGTATCTGCACATCGACCTGCTGCACGCGCTGCTCGCGATCGCCGGCGCCGGTGTCACGGTGGCGTTGCTGCGCGAACGGCCGTTGCGCCTGCTCGATTGGCGGCGCCGGCTGGGCGTGGGCGCGCTTGCGCTGCTGCTCGGTGCCAGCCTGTACGCGGGCAGCGGACCCTGGCGGCGCGTGTACGACAGCCAGGCGCTGGGCTTCCAGCCGTGGGCGCTGGACCAGACCGCGCTGCGCGCGGGGCTGGTCGGCAGCATGCTGCTGTACCACTGGGAACTCGGCGGCAACGGCATCCCCGACGCCGACCGCGACGCCGCGGTCACATTGCTGCGCGCGCATGCGCCACGCCTGCGCGCGAGCCTCGCCCTCGCCGGCAGCGACGCGGCGTTGCCCGACGTGGTGGTGGTGCAGAGCGAGTCGCTGTTCGACCCCGCGCGCGTGCGCGAGGTGCTCACCGACCGCTGGTTGCGCAACTTCCACGCGCTCAAGCGTCGCGGCCACAGCGGCGAGCTCACGGTACCGACCTTCGCCGGCGGCACGATCCGCACCGAGTTCGAGGTGCTCACGGGCGCCCCGCTCACGAGCCTGGGCGGCGTGCAATACCCGTGGCTGGAGCTGGACGAGTCGCAGTATCCGGGCCTCGCGCGCGTGTTCGCGCGCCATGGCTATGCGACCACCGCCCTGCACCCCAACGCGATGTCGTTCTGGAACCGCGACCGCAGCTACCCCGCGCTCGGCTTCGAGCGCTTCCTCGACGAAACCGCGTTTCCGCGCGACCGCGTGGTCGGCCTGTTCACCTCCGACGCCGCGCTCACCGATCGCGTGCTCGCCGAACTGCCCAGCGACGGACCGCCGCAATTCCTGTTCGCGATCAGCATGGAAAACCACGGCCCGTTCGACTGGCGCCCCAATCTCGACGCCAGGCGGCTGGCCGCGCTGCCGCTGCCCGAATCGCTCGACGAGGGCGCGCGGCTGTGGCTGGGCAACTACCTGTACCTGCTCGACGATGCCGACGCCGAGCTGGGCCGGCTGGCCAAGGCGCTGGCGCGGCGCAAGCGCCACACCGTGCTGCTGTTCTACGGCGACCACCTGCCCGACCTCGGGCCGGTGTACGCGCAGCTGGGTTTCGACGACGGCCGCGACGCGCTGGCCCAGCCCGTGCCCTGGCTGTTGCTGGACAACCGCAACAAGCGCCCGCAACGGCGCGACCTGCACGCCTGGATGCTGCCCGCGCACCTGCTCGAAACCGCCGGCATCCGCGACGAGGCCTACTTCAACATCATCGCCAGCCTCACCGCCGCGCCCGACTTCACGCTCGACGACCCCGTCACCCGCGCCGGCATCCACGCCCTCGCGCAGCTGCACCTGCGCGGCGAGCTCGCACCGGTGCTCGAAACGATCCTCAGCCCCGCGACCGAACCCGACAGCCACGCGCCGTGACGGCTGCGCCGGGCCGCGGCGCCGGTGCCGTCCCCGATGTGACGCTCGCCGCACCGGGCCCGGCCCATGGCGGGGCGGCGTTGGGCCCGCGTGGTCTCCCGCGGCGCCGCTTTCCGTGACATGAGCTTGTCCCTTGCTGCGAGGTTCAAGCCATGTTCCCGCGATTCACCCTGTCCGGCCTGTGCGTTGCCGTGTTGCTCATGCCATGGATGGCCCATGCCGAAACCACCTATTGCGTCGACACCGTGGGCGAATTCCAGGCCGCGCTCGACCAGGCCGAGACCGATCTCGACGACAGCCTCATCATGGTGCGTGCCGGCAGCTTCGCACCCGATGTGCCCCTGACCTACCTGCCGACGTTGGAGTATGTGCTGCCTGCCGGCAAGCTCACGATCCGCGGCGGCTACAACGTCGGCTGCAGCAGTTACTCGCTGACACCGGGCGCCACCACCCTCCAGGGCGTCAATCGCGCAGGGTTGGTCATCAGCACCAGCACCACCGATGCCAGCGTGGCCGGCATCACGCTGGTCGCCAGTCCCTTGCGCATGACGAGCCCGGTACTGAGTCTGTGCCCTGCGCAGCGCCGCAGCTTTGCCGTGCGCCGTGTGCGCGTGGAGCAGTCCATGCTCGAAGTGACCGCGTGGTGCCACAACGTGGTGATCGAAAACTCGCTGTTCAGCAACGGGGTGGCGGTCGCCGGGACCAACTATCCCGCGGACACTGCGCTGGGCCTGTACCTGGCCTATGACGACGACACCTATGAATCGCCGTCGTCGCTGACCATGACCAACTCGACGGTGTCCAACGGTCGCACGGTGTTCGTCAGCATGCCGGACGATGCGGGCACCGCGGTGCTGTTCAACAACATCTTCGATCGTCCCGCGGGGCAGGACATCCAGTCCGATGCCATGATCCTGGCGGTCAACAATCGCTACGACGGCATCAATTTCGACAACAGCGGCCTGCTGCTGCCGACCTCGACCGGCAATACCGCCGCGGCGCCGGGGCTCGACGCCAGCTACACGCCCACGGTCGGCTCGCCCATGCTCGACAGCGGCACCGCCATGGTGCCCAACGGCCTGCCCGACACCGACCACGCCGGCGCAGCGCGCGTGATCGGCGCCGGGGTCGACCGCGGCGCGATGGAATCGCCCATCGACGGCAGCGGCGTCTTCGTCGTCACCAACACCGCCTCGTCCGGCAACGGTTCGCTGGCGCAGGCGGTGGCCAATGCCAATGCCACCGCGGGCAGCAACACCATCCGTTTCAACATCCCCGGCACCTGCCCACACCGGATCTTCACCAGCGGCGCCTTGCAGGTGAGCGATGCGCTGCTGATCGACGGCTGGAGTCAACCGGGCGCGGTGAAGAACACCCAGGCCGTGGGCTGGAACGCGGTGCCGTGCGTGGTGCTCAGTGGCGCCGGTGGCATCGGCATCGAGGCAATGGCGCCGCTGGGCGACGCCGGCATGACCGTGCGCGGACTGGCGTTCGAAGGTTACGACCTCGCGATCGCGCTGGCCTTCGGCGCGGGGCACACGATCCACGGCAACCAGTTCGGCGGTCGTGTGGGCAACGCGTTCACCCCGCTCAGCGGCAATATGCAGGCGATCGGCCTCATCGGCGGCGGGCGCAGCACGGTCGGCGGCAGCAGCCTGGCCGCCCGCAACCTGATCGGCGACAGCAGTGACGTCGGCGTGCTGATCACCACCTTCCTCGGCCTGGGCGGCAACGACAACCGCGTGATCAACAACCTGATCGGGCTCGACAAGAACGTCGGCAACCCGTTGCCCAACGGTACCGGAATCCGCATCAACGGCGGCGCCAACCGCGTGCTGGGCAACCGCATCGGTGGCAACCTGGTCGACGGCATCGTGCTGGCCGGCGAGCAGGCCCGCGACAACGTGATCGAGAACAACGACATCGGTGGCGGTGTGTCCGCGGTCGGCTTCGCCGACGCCGGCAACGGCCGCATGGGTGTCATGCTGCAGGGTGGCGCCCATGACAACAGCATCGGACCCGACAATCGCATCGGTCGCAACGGGGACGATGGCGTGCGCGTGATGAACGATGCGGGTGGCCACAACCGCATCTTTGGCAACCAGATCGCGCGCAACGCCGCGCGCGGCATCGACCTGCGCGACAACGGGGTCGATGCCAACGATCCCGATCCGGTCGTGTGCCTGGGCGAGCAGGGTTGCCCGGGCAATCGCGGCCAGAACTTCCCGCTGCTGTCGACTGCACGATGGCGCACGAGCGGCATGCATCCGGTGGATCATCCCATCGAGGTCTCGGGCACGCTGCGTTCAACCGTCGGTGGTCCGTACCGCATCGAGGCCTATCGCAGCGACGGCTGCGACGGCAGCGCGCACGGCGAAGGCCAACAGCCCGTCGCGGCGCGATTCATCACCATCGACAACGCTCCGTATTGCCCGGGCGGTCCCGGCATTCCGTGCCATGCCTGCACCGATGGCAATTGCACCAGCGCATGGACCCTGTGGTTGCCGCAGGCCCAGGTCGACCTGGGCGACACCATCACGGTGACTGCGACCAGCCCGGCCGGCGACACCTCGGAGTTCTCGGCCTGCCTGGCGGTGACGCTGGAACTCGCCTCCGACCTGATCTTCGCCAACGGCTTTGACTGAACGCGCCCACGGTGGCGACGCACGCACGCTGGTCGCGCGCATCGCCACCGATCCGGCTCGCCGCGCCTGCCCGCACGCCGACGCGGCGCAGCGCCGGTCGCCATCCACCTTGGTTTTGTTTGCGGAGCCCCTCGGCCATGAAACCTCCACACTCCCACGTCCACCTGGTACTCGCACTCGTCGCTGCCCTGACCTGCGGCCACGCGCCTGCCCGGATCGTGCTGGTGTCACAGGCGCTCGATCCGGCCACCGGTGGCAACGACTCCGCGCTGCCGACGCCAGCACTGTCGCACGACGGACGCTACGTGGCGTTCACCTCGAAGGCATCCAACCTGACCGACCCGATGCCCAACCCGAACGACGACGAAGCCGACGTGTACCTGCGCGACCTGTGGCTCGGCATCACCGTGCGCGTGAGCGACCCGGCCGACGGCGGCGATTTTGCCAATGGCCGCAGCGTGTCGCCGTCGCTGTCGGCTGACGGGCGCGTCGTCGCATTCACCTCGCACGCCAGTGACCTGATCGTGGGCGATGTTCCAGGCCCGGGCGGCGACATCTATGTGCGCGACATGGACAGCGGCATCACCGAGCGGATTTCACGCACCCACGACGGCGTCGGCACGCCCAATGGCCCAAGCAGTTCACCCTCGCTGTCGGCCGATGGCCGGCGCATTGCATTCCATTCGCTGGCCGACAATCTCGTCGCCGGCGACGTCGCCGATTTTTTCGACGACGTGTTCGTGCACGACCGCGACAGCGGCATCACGCGCCGCATCAGCGTCGGCGCCAACTCCTTCAGCCAAGCCGCGGCGATCTCCGCCGATGGGCGCCGGGTGGTGTTCACGAGTCGCGCCAGCAACCTCGTCCCGGATGACTTGAACGACCGCGACGACGTGTTCGTGCACGATCTCGACAGCGGCATCACACAGTTGGTCAGCACGAGCGCTTTCGGCAGTGGCGCCGATCGCGCCAGCAGTTCCCCGGCCGTGTCGGGCGATGGCCGCTACGTGGTGTTCGCGACCACCGCCACCAACCTCATCGCCGCAGGCGACGACAACGGCTACCGCGACATCTACCTGCGTGACCTCGTCGCCGGCACCACGCAGTTGATTTCGCGCGGCATGGATGGTGCTTTGAGCAACGAACACTCGTACTCGCCATGCATCTCCGCCGATGGCCAGCGCATCGGCTTCAGCTCCGACGCTTCCAATCTGGTGCCCGACGACAGCAATGGCCCGGTGCGCGACGTGTTCGTGCACGAGCTGGCCAGTGGCCGCACCTGGCGGGTCAGCCGTGCTGCGGATGGCGGCGCCGGCAATGACACCAGTGAAAACTGCGGCCTGTCGGGCGATGGCCGCTACATCGCCTTCGAATCCACTGCGAGCAATCTGCTGGACGACGATGGCAATGGCCATGTCAACGACATCTTCCACAGCGCCAGCACCGATCGCATCTTCGACGCCGGCTTTGAACCCGCACCGCAGCACTGACCGTGGTGGCGCGCCGGTACTGCCGGGCTGCACGACGCGCCAAGGCCCGGCGGAGGACAGCATCCGCTCGCATCGCGAGCCGACCGCGGGCAGCGCAACCGCGGCGCGCAGGCGTCAGCGGGTGGTCGCCAGTCCCAGGCCACGCGCGAACGCACGCGCCTCGCGCAAGCGGCGCGCGTCGCCCGGACGCAGCTGCAATTCCCGCAAGGCCTGGACGATGTCGCCGCGGGCACCGGCGAGGTCGCCAGTGGCATGGCGCAGACGGCCGCGTTCGAGCAAGGCGCTTCCGACCAGCGCGCGGGCATCGGGGTCGTCCCTGCCCGCCAACACCGCGTGCGCCGCCTGCAGCAGATCCGCCGCCTCGCTGCGCCGCTCCGGCGCGTGCGCGGCCAGCAGGCTCGAGGCCAAGGCAACGCGCGCTTCCTGCACGTCGGCATGCTCGGCACCATACATCGCCAACAACCCCTCCAGCGCAACGCGGCGCTGTTGGATCGCCGCCTCGATGCGGCCCTGCGCGTGGTGCAAGCGGCCACCGACACCGGTCGCATACAGCTTCGCGTACTCGTCCGGCGGCATGCGCGCCAAGGCACTGCGGGCCGCCTGCAACCGCCGTTCGGCCTCATCGAGTCGCCCGGCATCGACCAGTGCGTCGGCGTGCATCAATGCAGTGAGCCAGGTGTACAGGCTGTCGCCGGTGACGGCGCGGAACGCCTCGAACGATTCACCATAGCGCTGCACGGCGAGCGTGAAGTCGCCACGCGCACGCGCCAGCGTGGCATGGAACTGCAACGCCTGCGCATACTGGCCCGACTTGGCCGGCGCGAGGATCGTGATCGCTTCGCTGAGCGAGCGGTCGGCGGCATCGAGCTGTTGCATGCGTCGCTGCAGATCGCCGAGGCGGATCAAGGTGATCCCGATGAGCCGATGCCCGGCCGGCAATTGCCTGCGTTCGATCCGCAGCGCGGCCTCGTACTCCACGAGCGCCTGCGGATAGTGCCGCTGCACGCGCAGCACGTCGGCGACGTTGACATGCAGCAACGCCGCGCGCGCATGATCGGGGCCGTTGCGCGCCGCCACGATCGCCAGCGCCTCCCGGTAGCTCGCCAGGGCCTCGTCATAGCGTCCCGATTCCTGCTGCACCATGCCCAGCGTCGCCAGGCGCGCCGCCAGCTGCGTCCCGTGACCATCGTCAGCGCGGCGTTCCAGATCCAATGCGTGCCGCGCCAGGCGTTCGGCCTGGTCCTTGCGCCCGGCCACCAGTTCGATCAGCGCGAGCGTGGACTCGACCTGCGCCAGCCGTGTCAGCCGATCGGGCGCGGCATTCTGCAGACGGCGGATGGCTTCGCGCAGCAACGGTTCGGCGGTCGCGACATCCTTGGCCGCATACACCGCTTCCGCGTACGCCGCCAGCGTCTCGGCAGCGGCGGCGCTGTCTTCGCCCGACACGCGCTGGTGCAACTCCCACGCGCGCTGCAGCGTGTCGCGCGCGTGCGCGGGCTCGTCCACCCCCAACTGGATTTCGCCCAGGTCACGCAGCAGCTCGGCCTGCAAGGCCGCTTCCCCGGCCAGGTTGCGATCGACCTCGGCGATGCCTTCGCGCACCAGCTCGGCGGGTGTGCGCGCCTGAGCCCGCGCGCGCGCGACCGGGTCCTGCTCGTGAAACAGGGCCAGGATGAACTGCTTGACGCGCTCGCTGCGCAGCAGGGCCTGCTCGGCGCTCGCGCGTGCCGCCTCGGCACGCTGCGCCTCGGCGCTGGCGATGCGCGCCTGCCACAACGCGGCACCCAGCCCACCCAGCAGCGACAGTGCCACCAGCACACCGGCCGCAACGCCCAGACGATGCCGCCGCACGAAGCGGCGCGCGCGGTAGGCAGCCGAATCGGCACGGGCCGTGATCGGCCGGCCGGCCAGCCAGCGCCGCAGGTCGCCGGCCAGCGCCGCGGCGGTGGCGTAGCGGCGTGCCGGTTCGCGCTGCAGCGCCGTGGCGATGATGAGATCGAGGTCACCGCCGAGTTCGCGGGCGAGCCGCCGGGCATCGACGGCGCTGCCATAGAGCGCGGCCACATCGCCGCGCGCGAGGCGCGCCGCCAATGCACTGGCACGCTCGGTGGGCTCGTCGCCCACGGTCTGCACCAGGTGCCCCACCGTGGCAGCGCGCTGATGTGGCAAGCGCCCCACCAGCAGCTCGCACAACAACAGGCCCAGCGCATAGACGTCGGTCGCGGTGCCGATGGGTTCGCCGAGAATCTGCTCGGGCGCGGCATAGGCGGGCGACAGCACGCGCAGGCCGGTATCGGTGTGTGCCTGCCCGTTGTCGGGTTCCAGCAGCTTGGCGATACCAAAATCGAGCACGCGTGGCGCACCGTGGGCGTCGACCATCACGTTGGAGGGTTTCAGGTCGCGGTGCACCACCAGTTGCGCATGCGCATAGGCCACGGCGTCGGCCACCGCCGCCAGCAACTCGACCCGCACGCGCACGTCCAGCTGCTTGCCGGCCGCCCACGTCGTCAAGGGCTCGCCATCGACGTAGTCCATCACGTAGTAGGGCCGACCATCGTCGCTCATGCCGCCGTCGTGCAAGCGCACGATGTGCGGATGAGCCAAACGCGCAAGGATGCGCCGCTCCTGCAGGAAGCGATGCAGGATGGCGTGCGTGTCCATGCCGCGCTTGAGCAGCTTCAGCGCCACCGTCTGCTCGAATCCACCATCGGCGCGCTCGGCCAGCCACACCACGCCCATGCCTCCCTCGCCAAGGCGGCGCACGAGGCGATAGGCGCCGATGCGATGACCCGCCGCCATGTCGTCGCGCTCGCCCGGGTGCAGGTTGGGCAGTGCCTGCAGCGCATCGCCATCGAGCAGCGGCACGTCGCTGCCATCGGCGCGCAGCAGCGTCGCCACTTCCTCGGCCAGCGCCGGGTCCTCGCCGCGAAGCTGCGCGAGCCGCGCCGCGCGCGCCGCCGGGTCCAACTCCACCAGTGCATCGAACGCGGCGGCGACCGCGTTCCAGCGGGCTGCGCGTCGGTCCATGCTCACGCAGGCATCATCTCGCGCTGCAGGAACGCCCGCGCCCGCCGCCAGTCCCGCTTGAGCGAGCTTTCCGATCGCTGTTGGGCGTCCGCGATCTCGCTCAGCTCCAGGCCCGCATAGAACCGCATCTCGACCAGCGCCGCCAGGTCCGCATCGACGGCGGCGAGACGCACGAGCGCTGCATCCAGCGCGAGCAGGCTCTCGTCGCGCTCCTCGGCCGCGACCTGCAATGCCGTGGTGTCGAGCGATGCGGGTGCCGCACCACCGCCGCGGCGCAGCGCACCGCGCGCACGCACATGGTCGATCACGATCTGGCGCATCACACGTGCCGCGACCGAGAAATAATGGCTGCGATCGTTGACCACTACGGCGCCGTGTCCGGCCAGCTTGAGCCAGGCCTCGTGCACCAGCGAGGTCGCGCGCATGACCTCGGCGCCGCGCAGTTGGCCCGCCGCCAGCCGACGCAACTCGTCGTAGAGCACCGCGAACAGATGCTCGGACGCCCGCGCGTCACCCTCACGCGCCTTGCCAATGAGCTCGGTGATCTCCATTGCACGCACAACCGGATGGGTGCCCGGACATTGCCACGCCCACAGCCGCTCTGGCAATCGCCACGGCACCGCACCGGAGTGCCGCGGGCAGGCGGCGGGTCAGTCGAAGCCGTCTGCGAAGAGCGCGTCGAACGGCGTCGCCTGCGACCATTCGGGGCCGGCCGGCTCGCCGCCATAGCGCCGCTCGCCGTGGCTCGGCCCGCCGGGCGCTCCCGAGCTGTCGGCCACCAGCGTGCCCATGCCTTCGTCGAAGTGGTAAAGCGCGAGCGTGGCCGCGTCGCTCGTGAACCGCGCCGACGGGCGGACGAACGGCGACGCGTAGCGGATGCTGCCGGACAGGCGCAGCTCGGTGATCCAGCCGGCCCACGACAGCGTGGCGTAGTCGTGCTTCTCGGCGCCGATCACCAGGGTCGGATCGTACGGCGCGTTGCTGTCACGCCCGTCGCGGTAGCTCGCGTTGCCCGGCGGCCCGCTGGCGCTGCCGTCGGGCTGGCCGTCCAGGTACATGCGCAGCTGGCCGCTGCCGGCATCGCGCGTCACCGCCACGTGGTGCCACTGCCCGTCGTCCACGAGCGTGGCGCCGCAGGCGGTGGCGCCGCTGCTGCCCACGCTCAAGCCGAATGCAAGGCGCCGGTCCATGAGACTCAGGCCGTAGTCGCCATGGTCGCCCGGACCGTCGACATCGCGGTCGAGCAGGATGTGGCCGAGGATCCAGCGGTCGTTGTCGGCGCTGCAGGCGGGCGCTTCGGCGTTCTCGCCCGGCAGCGCGCGCAGCCAGAACTCCAGCGTGAAGTCGCCGCTGCCGACATCGACCGGCCGCGCGGGTGCATCCAGCGCGATCACCACCCGGTCGAGGGTCGGCGCGCCGTAGCCGTTGCCGTGGAAACGCAGGGACTGGGCACCCGCGCCGGCGCTGCCCAACGCCACGATGGCTGCGGCGAGCAGCCCCGCCCCACGCGTGCGGCACGCGCTGCCACCACCCACCGGCCGCTGGCCTGAATCCGCTCCCATCGTGCACCTGTGCGGGCCCGTGTCGGGCGGCACCGCGCCGGGGCCGTGAGCACCCGTCCGCATGTGCCGCGCTGCCATGCCCGCGCGCAGCGCCCCTACCCTGCACCAGGGCGGGTCGCCGCGCAACGGTGGCCGCGCCGCGCTCCGGCCTATACTGGGCCCACATCCAGAGCGGGGGCTCACCATGACCAGCATCGCGCCATCGTCCGACGGCAAGAACCGTCGCGTTTCCTCGATACCCAAGCCGCCGCGCCGCGCCGGGTTGATCGCGCTGCTCGGCCTCATCCTCGGCTTCGCACTGGTGCCGACCGATGCGCGGGCACAGGGCGGCAGCGTCAGCGCAGGCTCTTCGCGCGTGGTCAGCGATGGCGAGGTCGTGCGCCTGCAGGCCGCGGGTGCGGGCGCCACCGTGCAGGGCGACTGGCGCGCCGCCGCGGGCACGGGCGTCAGCGTCACCGGCGATGCCCTGCTCGGCGAACTGGGCGCGGTGCGCAGCGCTGACCATGTGCGCCTGAGCGTGGCCGGCGACGTGCTGTTTGCCTCCGGCAGCGCCGCCATCGACGCGCACGCGGCCGCGACGCTGGCCAAGGTCGCGCAATTGATCCGCGAGCAGGCGCGCGGCGAGGTGCTCGTGGTGGGCCATACCGACTCGATCGGCAGCGCCGACGCCAATCAGGGCCTGTCGCAGCAGCGGGCGCTGGCGGTGATCGACTGGCTCGTGCGTGAGCAGCGCATCCCGGCCACCCTGCTCGTCGCGCGCGGCATGGGTGAAAGCCAGCCGCTGGTGCGCGAGAGCGGCGGCGACGACCCCGCCGACCAGTCCGCGCGTGCGCGCAATCGTCGCGTCGAGCTGTTCATCGGCACCACGCCCACCGCCAACGTGCGCGTCGCGGCCGGACTGGTCCAGGTGAACACCGGCGCAGGCACCGTGCACATCGGCGATGGCCGGATCGACTCGGACCAGGCCCACATCGCACCCGGCCGCGTCAGTGCCGGCGGCGTCACGGTCGAGGCGGGCGGCAGTGCCAGCGACGAGGGCGGCGTCGACCGTGTCGAGCCGGCCAGTGACGGCAACTGCGCCGCCGGGCGCACCTGCACGATGACCTGCTTCGAGGGCGACTGCGACCTCACCTGCCCGGCCGGCGCACGCTGTGATTTCAGTTGCGAGGGTGGCGGTTGCACGCTGGCCTGTGCGGCGGGCGCGCACTGCAACCTCGCCTGCCCGGGCGGGGATTGCCGCTTCGCCTGTGCGCTGGGCAGCACCTGCAACACCAGTTGCACCGGCGAGGGTTGCAGCGGAAGCTGACCGCCGCGAGGTCGGGCCCGGAGGCCCGGCCCGGACGGACCGCATGCCGATCGGGCACGCACATGCCCGAGGCGCGTCCGCAGTGCAGGGCACATGGCGTACGCGCTCGGCCGCTGCGATCGGCCTCGCCCGCCGCGGGCGTGCCGGCATGGCGCCGTCGCGTCCCGATGCGGGCACGCAGCCGCCCGCTGTTTGTGCTCGACAGGGGAGAACGACATGCCATCACTTGCACAGCACCTCACCCGCCAGCGCGTACTGCACCTCGGCCTGGCGTTGTCTTGCACGCTGCCATGGGTCGCCGCGGTGCACGCCGCGCCGCTCAGCCTCACCGCAGGCGGCGCCCACACCTGCGCGCTCGAAGCAACCGGCGCGGTCAAGTGCTGGGGCGCCAACGCCCATGGCCAACTCGGCGACGGCACGCTGCTGGACCGTCCCGTGCCCGTCGTCGTGCCCGGCCTGACCGGCGTGAAGACGCTCACGGCAGGCCAGGACCACACCTGCGCCCTGCTGCTGGCAGGCACCGTGAAGTGCTGGGGGCGCAACGACCACGGCCAACTCGGCAACGGCACCCTGGTATCGAGCAGCACGCCCGTCGACGTGGCCGGGCTGAGCGGCGTGACGACGCTGGCCGCGGGCTATGAGCACAACTGCGCGCTGGGCAGCGGCGGCAGCGTCAAGTGCTGGGGTGCAAACACCTTCGGCCAGATCGGCGATGGCACTGCCAACGACCGCACGACCCCGGTGGATGTGGCCGGCCTTAGCGGGATGACCGCACTGGCGACGGGGGGTGGCCACAACTGCGTCGTCACCGCCACCGGCGGCGCCAAGTGCTGGGGCTACAACCTGTACGGCCAGTTGGGCGACGGCACTGGCACCCTGCGCCCAACCCCGGTCGACGTGGTTGGCTTGACGGATGCACAGACGCTGGCCGCAGGGGCCTTCCACACCTGCGCGCGGACGACCACGGATACCCTCAAGTGCTGGGGTGACAACAGCCATGGCCAGCTGGGCGACGGCAGCCTGCTCGGCAGCCCGCTACCGGTGGAGCTGCAGGATTCGGATGAAACCGATGCGGTGGCGGCGGGCTTCGAGCACAGCTGTCGCTTGCACGATTACATCGAGTGCTGGGGCCGCAACGACGGCGGCCAGCTGGGCGATGCCACGCTGGTCGACCGGCTCGTGTTCGCGCACACGATCGGCAGCGACGACGCGTTCCTCGTCGCCCCCGGCTGGCACCACACCTGCTTCCTGCAGGACCTGCCGGGCAGCGCTTACATCGCCAAATGCACCGGCGTCAACGCCGCCGGCCAGCTCGGCGATCACAGCGCCACCACGCGCAACATCCCGGTCACGGTGATCGGCTACGGCGACGCGATCTTCAACAACGGCTTCGACTGAGCGGCGCGGCGGCCACGACCAGCGCGGTCGCGCGCACACGGGCCGCGCATCGCCAGCGGCTCGCGCGCCGCCACTTCAGCGGCGCCGCACGCCCTGCTCGAAGCCATCGTCGAAGATCCCGTCGCCGGCCCATTCGTAGGCACCGACGTCGATCGCGCCCACCACGGGCCGCGCCGCGCCCGCGACCGGATGCAGGTAGACCTGGGTCGGGGCGAGCGACTCGCCCGCCCCCGTGCCCGGCGCGGTGCCCGCGTCGATGAGCGCGCTGGCGGTCGCGCGCAGGCGGTAGTCGTAGTTGGCCGGATCGACGAACCAGTCGTCCGCGTTGCCGGTCACGTTGTGGTCGAGCACCGCACTGGCCTGCGACGACACCGTGCCGCCACCCCAGAACACGTTGTTGCGCACGATCGCGGGTGTCTGCGTCGCGGCGCGGATCGCGAGGAACGTGCCGCTGCCGCGATTGTTGACGAAGGTGTTGTTGACCACGAACAGGCGGTCGTCGCTGTTGCCGCCGAAACCCTCGCTGAGGTAGTCGAGCATCGCCGAGTTCTCGCTGGTGGCCGGTTGCTCGATGAGGTTGCCGATCACGAAGCTGAGCCCGCCGTTGGGAAAGGTCAGCTCGTAGCTTTCGGTACCGTCGGCTTCGCCGGTGAGGCGGTTGTAGAGCACCTCGTTGCGTTCGGCGCGCGACTTGAGCAAGTGCCCGCTCAGCGATGCCCGCGACCAGTTGTAGCGGAACACGAGTAGCGCGTGGTGGCCGACGTAGACGTTGTGCGAATAGCCATCGCCGTAGCCGTTGTCGGAAAACTCGCTGTATTCGATCGTGATGGTGTGGCTGCGGTCGTTGCCGGTGAGGATGCCCATTTCGTTGTGGTGGAACCAGGAATGGCGCACCACGAGGTTGTCGGCCTCCACGCGCAGGCCGGCGCCGTTCTGGTCGGGCACGCGGCAGCCGCTGAACTCGATGTTGTCGACCGTGGTGTTGGCGCCCTTGATGACCCAGATCGCCTTGCCCTCGGCGTGCTGGCCCGCGGCGTCGATGTGCGGCCGGCCGTTGATGCCACGCAGGGTCAGGCCACTGCGGGTGACCGCGCACACGTCGCCGGCATAGTCGCCGGCCGCGTCGATGAGGATGGTGTCGCCGTTGGCGGCCGCCGCGATCGCCGCGCAGGGCTTGGCATAGGGCTGGCCCGGCCCGACCTGCAGCGTCGCGGCGCGGGCCGCGGCAGGCGCCAGCAGCGCGAGCGCCGCGGCGATGGCCCATCGACATGTCGTCATCCTCGCCTCCGTCGTGGTCGCGGCCACGCGCGGGCCGCCACACCCCTTGTACACGAAGCCGCGCGCCGTGGCGCAGACGGCGCTCACATCCACGCGGCCACCGGCCGGGTCCGCGCGCAGGATCGCACCGGCGCACCTGGCCCGGGCGCTTGGCGCGCGCCCGGGCATCACCCAGGCTCAGCGCGAGCGTTCGAGTTCGTAGCCTCCTCCATAGGGCAGCACCTCCAGCGTGCCGTACACGCTGCTGGATCCCATGCGCAGTCCGGTCCACAGACTGGGGTTGCCGACGCCATCATCCAGCAGCAGTTCCACCATGCCGTAGTCGTTGTCGCCGGGCTTGGCGGCATGCACCGGCCCGGGCAACGACCAGCCGGCCGTGCCCAGGTCGCCCTCCAGATGACCCGCGGCATGGCCGCGCTCGAAGCGTTCGACTTCGATCTTGGTCGTTGCCGGATCACTCCACAGCAGGTCGTCGAAGCCGTCACCGTCGACGTCCGCGGTGGTCACCTGGCGCAGCGGCAGGTCGGGCATGGCGACACGCACCGTCGCGACCGCGGCACCGTCGCGCATCAGCACGATGGAGGCCTGGTTGCTGCCGGGTACCTGGAACACGAGGTCGGTGTGGCCGTCGCCATCGATGTCGCCGCTGCCACGCCACTGCAGTTCGGCGCTGATCCCGAGCGGGCGCAGCGTCTCGCCCTGCTCGCGCTGAAACAGGCGCCGTACGATCGCATACTCGCCGCTGGCGGGGTCGCGCACCAGCGCATCGGCCAGGACATCGTCATCGACCTGGATCAGGTCCACAATCTCGCGGCTGCCGAGCACGCCGGACGTGCGCCGCTGCGCACGCCCCTGTGCGTCGACCAGGAAGTACTCGCCGCCCTTGCTGAAGAGCATCTGGTCGGTGGCCCGGCCATCGAAGCGGTCGGCATCGATGTAGCTGTCGGCCCAGTCCACCGACAGCGATTGCGGGCTGCCCGGATCGAGCCACTCCCACACGCCGCTGCCCGGATCGTGGCGCACCGGCGCGGAGCGTTCCGGCTGCAGCAGCGCGCTCGCGGGTCGGAACACCACCACGTCGGCCGACAGTTGTGCATTGGCCGCGTAGCGCGCGTCGCCGTCATAGCGGGCCTCGATGCGGTAGCGGCCGGCCTGCGGCAACACGCCCTGCGGCGGCGGCGGCAGGCTGGCCTGGCCGTTGGCGATGGTGGCGCGGCCCAGTTCGCGCCGACGCCCGAGCGGGTCGATCACGCTGAACACCACGCTGCCGCTGGGCGGCAGCGGGCCGTTGCCGGCGATCGTCACGCTGACGCCCAGTGTCTGATCCATTGCCGGCACTCGCGCCGGGTACGTCGGCATGCGCAGGGTCACGGGCAGCGTAGCGGCCACGCCCACGCAATCGGACAGCTCCGATGTATTGCCATCGGCATCGGTGGCGGTAGCCGTGAGCACGTCGCCAACCTGGAAGTGGTCGAAGGCCGGCTGGGGCAGGACCCGCGAGAACGCTGCGTCGCCGTGACCGTCGGTGGTCACGCTGAAGGATTGCAGGAACAGGTCGGCAACGTTGCCGCCGGCGTGGCCGCACGCGGCCGACAGGAACAGCTCGATCGTGTAGCTGCGTCCCGGCATGCTGTGCAGGTCGCCTTCGAGCAGGCCGGCGGTATTGGCCAGCCTCAGCACGGGCCGATTCTGCAGGCGGTTGGCACCCTCGTCGGCATCCAGCGCATCGTTGGCCAGCGGGTAGGCGTCGGCAAGCTCGATGGCCGGCGCGTCAAGGTCGGTGAAGCGGTTGCGGCTGATGCGATTGCCGGCGCCGGCCGGCGCCTGTTCCGGCTCCCTGTTTCGTGGATGCAGCACGATGCCGGAATTGCTGTTGCTGATCAGGTTGTCCGCGATTTCGGTGTCGCGGATGGCTTTGGCCAAGCGGATCGCCGTGCCCGTGCCCGCGCCGGGAAGCCCCCAGACATTGGTGCCGAACCGGTTGCCGGTGACGTGGTTGCCATGACTGTCAGGCCCTTGCGGCCCGCCGCCCATGAGGTAGATGCCATCGTAGTCGACCGCGACGAAGTGGTTGCCGGTGATGTGCGAATCGCGCAGGCCGAAACTCGCAGTCTGGATCGCCAACGAGTAAAGGCTGGCATAGGCGCGCGGCGGATACAGCACGATCGCGCCGGTCAACAGGCCGGCCTTGCCGATCATCGAACCCACGGCTACTTCCCCCATGCCGTTGCTGCCGAACCAGTTGTTCCGCACCGTGTGTTGCTCGCCATCGATCACCAGCGCCCGCGTATCGATGCCGGCAAACACGTTGCCCTCGTCCGAGCCGGGACCGCCGACGATCACCCCACGGCTCATCAACACGCCGATGCCGGCGCTCAGGCCATGCAAGCCCGCGACGCTGCCATCGGCGCGCAGGCCGATGCGGTTGGAAACCAACTGGACCCCGTCGGCGAGCACGAGAATGCCCGCACCCCGGCAATCGGCCGTCGCCTCGCCGAACACGTTGAGTCCCGCGATCAGGCTGCGCTCGCCGCCGCGGATCACCGTCAGCGGCGAGCCGAAGTCACGATCCGGCCTGCAGGTCATGCCCGAGACATCGATGTCGATCATCGGCCGAGCCGGAAAGCCGGGTGCGCTGCCGGGCTGCGAGTACCCCGAGACGATCACCCGATCGGCGATCGGTGGCAGCGGCTGGCGCAGGGCGATGGTCCACGGCCCGTGCCCGTGGACCATCGGATCGATCGCAAAGGTGATGCTGTCGGGGATGCCCGCGGTCGTGTTGGCCATGCCGATGGCCGCGCGCAGCGAACCCGGACCACTGTCGGCCGGCGTGGTGACCACGAATTGCATCGCGTGCGTGAAGCCGGCCGCGAGCAAGCCGGCGACCAGCGCCAGAGCACGTGCGGGGAAGCGGATGGGTGGCATGGGTCGACTCCGTCGATTCAGGGAAGGGAAAGGACGCAAGGCTCGTGGGCGGCGCGTGGGCGCGGTGTTCCCGCGCGGCACCGGCACGCATGCACTTGCACGAGTTCGAATGTCGCGGGGTTTCAGTCGAAGCCGTCGCGGAAGATCAGGTCCGCTGGCGCGGTGACTTGGTAGACCACGTCGCTGACGTTGTTGGTATCGCCGCCGACGAGGTTGGTCGCGAGCGTGTCCAGCACGACGCGCCGGCCATCGGCGCTGATGCCGCCAAGCATGCCCGATCGCCCATTGCCGAAGCTGGATGGCCCCTCCAGACCCTGCGTGACCAGGCGCCAGCGCGTGCTGGCCGCGTTCCACACGAGCATCTGCAGCGCCGTCGGTGTGGCGAACCTGCAGGTGGCCAGCACGTCACCGGCGTCGCTCACGCGCGGCCCTTCGCACCACGTCGCCGAGGACGCCAGCGGCGGCGTGAAATCGCCGGCGACCGGCGCCGGAATGTTGATCAGGGTCGCAGTGAGCCGGTCGTAGCGGTACAGATGGCTGGTGGTGCCGGGCAGCAGGTTGGTGGCCAGG
This sequence comes from Lysobacterales bacterium, assembly GCA_014338185.1. GTDB lineage: Bacteria > Pseudomonadota > Gammaproteobacteria > Xanthomonadales > Rhodanobacteraceae > Dokdonella_A. The sequence goes on from QUBV01000017.1 coordinate 38,839, forward strand.
GTGTTGAAGGCGATGTAGCGGCCGTTCGGGGAAATCACCGGGTCGGTGGAGTGCCCATCGCCCGGGCCGCCGTTGGCCGCCTGGCTGATCAGGGTGCGGGTCAAGTTGCTGACGTCGACGAGGTAGACCTGCAAGAGGCCGTTGCCGCTGGTCGGCGTGAGGTCGTTGGCCGTGCTCGCGAACACCACGTAGCGGCCATCCCAGGAGATGGCCTGTGGCGTGAGCCAGTCGACCGCCCCGTCCGGAAACTGGCCGAACCGGTTGAAGTCGAGCATGCCGATCTCGCCGGTCTGCGCATCGTGCATGAACAGATCGGACATGCTGTTGTTGTCGCCGGGCATGAGATTGCTCGCGGCCGAGATGAACACCGTGTAGCGACCATCACCCGAAGTCGCCGGGGTCTGGGCACTGGCATTGGCCTGGTTGCCCATGCTGTCCTCACTGATGCGCGTGAGCGTGCCGCTGGCGAGGTCATGGCGGTACACGGCCGACCACTGCGTGTTGCCGGTGACAAGGTTGGAGGCGTAGCTGGCGAACACCACGACCTGGCCATCACCGGAAATGCCGGCGGAAGTGCATACGTCACTGGCCGGCGCGCCACTGCCCGGCACCACGCTCACGCGCGTGAGCTCGTGGCTGTCGAGGTCGAAACGGTAGACGTTGGCGACGCCGTTGCCACCCGGCAGCAGATTGCCGGCTTTGGACAGGAAAATCGCCGCGCTGCCGTTGCTGGCGAGGTAGCTGCCGCGCACCGCGTCGTCGGCCTGCACGCCGCCTACGCCCATGATGCGTTCGAGCGCGGCCTGCGCCGCCGCCGGCCCCGGCGTGCACACGCCGGCGACGGCGGCCAGCACCAGCGCAAAATTGCTGCACGAATACGACATGGTCCATTCCCATCGTGTTGGTCGTGGCGCAGCAAACGCAATCCGGCGACAAAAACCCCAACGCGCTCGCCACGCCGCCGCCATGCAACGGGCGCTGCATGCCGTGGCCTGCCCGCGTGCCTGCGCACGCAGGCGGCGTGCGGGACGCACCCACGATGCGCCTGCGTGCTTGCTTGTCGAGTGCCACCCCGGTTCGCGACGCTGCCGATCGCGGATGCGGCCGCCGGTCGCGCGCCTGTGGCAGTGGGCCCGCACGGGCGGGGTGCGCGAGGTTGCGTTCGCGATGGCAATCCCGGCGCTGCTAGCGCGGCGAGCCGGCCATGTCGAACCCGTTGGCGAAGATCCGGTCACCCGCGGCACGGCCGGCAATGGCGAAGGGCAGGTCCTGGCTCTTGGTGCTGCCGGCGTCGCGCAGGCGCTGCCATGCCTGGGTACCCGGATCCAGCAGCCGCGCGTTGGAACCCGGCTTGAGCGGGCCATCGTCGAGGGTCACGAACGGCGTCCAGGGATCGGTTGCGGATGTGCCCGCGCTTTGCCAGTCGAGCCAGTAGCTGCCCTCGGACAGCTGGAGCCCGCCCAGTGCCACGACACTGGCCATGACCGGCCGCGCCGGATCGGTCAACGCGGTCGGTGCCACCCGATAGACGTTGGCGAACCCGCTGCCGAGCATGCGGTTGGTGGTGGTGTCGCCAAAGACCACACTGCTGCCCGGCTCACCCGGCACGCCGTTCCAGATCCGGAGATTGACCGACTGGATGGTCGAGGTCGTGGACGATCCGACTTCGTAGGCGTACACCGTGATCGTGTCGATGATCCAGCCGCCCGCTGGCACCTCGAAGTCGTCGGCGACCCGAAAGCCGCTCGCCTGGCCATGGTTGGCGCCATGACTCACGTTGCCCATCTGCGTCTGGACCACGCTGGCATCGGCGCCACCCGCGCCCGCTCCGGCGCGGGTCACGATGGGACCGTTGTCATGCAGCAGCGTGGCGGTGCCCGCGGGGGCCCAGGCGCTCGCCGCGACCAGTGTTGCGGGCAGTGCCAAGGCCGCGAGCACCCACCACGACAGCTCCCGGCCGGCGGGCGCGCACCGCCGCGCGCGCCCGCGCGATCGCGCTGCCATGCAGGCCGCAGCGGCAACGGGTTGGTATTCAGGGATGGTCATAAGGCACATCCGGCGACAACGGCAGGTCCATCGGCGCGCCGTCACGCCGGTTGCCGGCGGCGCGTCCGTACACCCCGTGGAAAATGTACGGCCAGGACACCTGGCCATCGTCGATCACCTCGTTGTTGTCGAACTGGGTGCAGGGGACGCCCTCGACGACGAAGTTGTGGTCGTGCACCACATTGCCTGCGATGCGGACATAGGTCATGCGCGACTCGTGGGTACCACCACCCACGTTGATGCCGCCACCGTGGAAGATGTTGTCCTCGATGAGCGTCGGCGCAAGCGGGTTCGCGCCCAGCGGATAGCTGACCAGCGCCCACTGTCCGTTGCTGCTGCCCACGGTGGTGGTGATGGTGTTGCCGCGGATCACCTGGTCGGTCTTGTGCCAGAAGATGATGGGGCCATCGCCCTGCCGCTCGCTGAGCCCGGTCTGATCCAGCGTGTTCTGCACCAGCCACACGTTGCGGCCGCCGGTGTTGACGTAATCGCCGCCCTGGTTCTGGTAGAAGGCATTGCCGCGGATCAGGATGTTGCGGTTCTGGTTGTCACCCAGCGTGGCCTCGATGTCGACGCCGAACTGGGGATCCGTCCCCGCGATGTGGTGGATCTGGTTGTTCTCGATCACGATGTCGATGCCGCCGATGATGGACACGCCCTGGCGGCGGTGGTGGTGGATGTTGTTGTTGCGGATGGTGACGTTGCGCGAGACGCCGGGCGCGTCATTGATGACCACGCCATCGCCGATCGCGTCGGCCAGCGTCATCGACTCGATCAGGATGCGGTCGCTGCCACCCGCGGAGCCGACGCAGATGGCCACGCCGAACTCGTGCGTGCCGCCACCGGCATACACATGGGTGAGGCGGTCACCGAGCACGGTGCCGCCACTGATCTTCACGTCCGTCCCATCGGCAATGTCGATGACGCAGTAATGCGGGCGATCGGTCGTCATCATCTGGAGGGTCGCGCCGGCGGCCAATTCGAAGTGCAGGTGCCCCGGCAGGATCACGCCCCCCACGTACAGGCTGTTGACCACCTGACCCACCCGGTACAAGCCCGCCGGCAGGTGCACGGTGCCGTAGCCTTGCTGGCTCGCCCAGGCGATGGCCGCGTTGAGGCCACTGGTCGTCTCCTGCGGATGGGTGCCGTCGCCGTGGATTCCCCAGCGACCCAGCTCGATCACGTAGACCGTGCCGAGGTTGCCGATCTGTGGCAATGCGGCCGTGGGCTGCACGCGCGAATCATCGACGATGCATTCACCGATCGCGACCGGCGCGGGCAGGTCGCGCGGAATGTTGTCGTAGGCGGCCGCGGCACCCGCGCCATGCGCGGGCGCCACGCCGGGTGCGGCGCCGACCGCATCGGCCCCGATGCCGCAGGCCAGGCCGGCCAGCCACACCCACCCGGCAAGCATGCGCATCGTCGAAGGTCGTGGGCAGTTCATGTCGATCCACTGCGCAGAGTCCCGCTGGACGACCCGAACCTAGCACAGGCGGCGGCGCATGTCGGTGAAGCCGGGCGCGCACCGCGCCCCCTGCCGTCGGCGCGGGCACGCTGGCGCGCTGGTTGTCGACGGCACGCGGCGCAACGGCGTGACATGCGCACGCCGTCGCCGCGCGCTGCGCGCCGCGATCACTTCATGCGTGCGGCGAGGGCCTTGCCCAGGTCGGCCGGTGACTTGACCGTGGTGACGCCGGCCTTGTCCAGCGCGGCGAACTTGGCCGCGGCGGTGCCCTTGCCGCCCGAAATGATCGCGCCGGCATGGCCCATGCGCTTGCCGGCCGGGGCCGAGGCGCCGGCGATGAAGCTGACCACGGGCTTGGTCACGTAGCGGCCGATGAATTCGGCCGCGTCCTCCTCGGCGCTGCCGCCGATCTCGCCGACCATGATGATGCCCTCGGTCGCGGGATCGTCCTGGAACAGCTTGAGGCAGTCGATGAAGCTCAGACCGTTGATCGGATCGCCGCCGATGCCGATGCAGGTGGACTGGCCCAGTCCCTCGTTGGTGGTCTGGAACACCGCCTCGTAGGTGAGCGTGCCCGAACGCGACACGATGCCGACCTTGCCGGGCTGGTGGATGTGGCCGGGCATGATGCCGATCTTGCACTGGCCGGGGGTGATGATGCCGGGGCAGTTGGGGCCGATCAGCACGGTGTCGGGATGCGACTTGAGCACGTTCTTCACGCGCAGCATGTCGAGCACCGGGATGCCCTCGGTGATCGCCACGATCACGCGGATGCCCGCGTCGATCGCCTCGAGGATCGAATCGGCCGCATACGGCGGCGGCACGAAGATGACCGAGGCGTCGGCGCCGGTGACGTCGACCGCCTCGCTGACCGAATTGAACACCGGCAGGCCGATGTGCTGGCTGCCGCCCTTGCCCGGCGTGACGCCGCCCACGACCTTGGTGCCGTAGTCGAGCGCCTGCTGCGCGTGGAAGGTGCCCTGCTGGCCGGTGAAACCCTGCACGATCACCTTGGTGTTGCTGTTGACCAAAACGCTCATGGTTGTGTCCTTGGAATCGGTGGTGCCGCTGTGCCGCCGGCGCCGCGGTCGCGGCCGCCTGCGGTCAGGCGCGATGCCCGTCGCGGGCGTGGCGCCGGTGCGGCGGAAATCTCGTCAGGCAGCTGCAGCGACCGCCTTGCGGGCGGCATCGTTGAGATCGTCGGCCGGCGTGATCGCCAGCCCGGAATTGGCCAGCAGCTCGCGTCCCTGGGCGACGTTGGTGCCTTGCAGGCGCACCACCACCGGGATCGACAGGCCCACTTCCTTGACCGCGGCGATGATGCCTTCGGCGATCAGGTCGCAGCGCACGATGCCGCCGAAGATGTTGACGAGGATCGCCTTGACCTTGTCCGAGCTCAGGATGAGCTTGAAGGCCTCGGTCACGCGCTCCTTGGTCGCGCCGCCGCCCACGTCGAGGAAGTTGGCGGGCTCGCCGCCGGCGAGCTTGATCACGTCCATCGTCGCCATCGCCAGGCCCGCGCCATTGACCATGCAGCCGATCGAGCCGTCCATGGTCACGTAGTTGAGGTTGTTCTGGGCCGCGGCGGCCTCGGCCGCGTCTTCCTGGGTGAGGTCGCGCATCGCCACCAGTTCGGGGTGGCGGAAGTCGGCGTTGTCGTCCGAGTTCACCTTGCCATCGAGCGCGGCGAGGTTGCCGTCTTCGAGGATCGCCAGCGGGTTGAGCTCGACCAGCGACAGGTCCTTGTCGTTGAACAGCCGGTACAGCCCGAGCATGATCTTGGTGAGCTGGCCGACCTGCCTGGCGTCCAGGTCCATGGCAAAGCCGAGCTGGCGGCACTGGTAGGGCTGCAGCCCCTCGACGAAATCGACGCGGATGGTGTGGATGTCCTGCGGCGTTTCGCGCGCCACCTGCTCGATGTCGACGCCGCCGTGCTTGGAGGCGATGAACGACACGCTCTTGCTGTCGCGGTCGACCAGCACCGACAGGTACAGCTCGCGCGCGATGTTGGTGGCGTCGGTGACCAGCACGAGGTTGACCGGCAGCGCGCGGCCGGCCGACTGGTAGGTCGCCATGCGGGTGCCGAGCATGGCCTTGGCGGCCGCGCGCACCTCGTCCAGGCTCTTGCAGAACTTGACCCCGCCGGCCTTGCCGCGGCCGCCGGCGTGGATCTGCGCCTTGACCATCCACTGCGCGCCGCCGAGCGCCTTGGCGGCATCGACTGCGGCGTCGGGCGAGTTGGCGGTCTTGCCGGGCGGCACGGCGATGCCGTAGGCGGCAAACAGTTCCTTGGCTTGGTATTCGTGGAAGTTCATCGAGGCACCTTGTGCTGGAAAGCGCCGCGCCGGGGCTCGCAGGCGTGCCCGGGGCGTGGCGAACGGGGAGCGGCGGCCGGCAGCCGCCTTGATGCAACGCGGTATTTTCGGCCATGGTGGCGCCGAAATCAAAAGTGACCTTCGCGGCACCGGCCCGCCGTGAGCCGCCACCCTGCCGGCGGCATATACTGGCAACCCGTACAGGAGTTGGCGTGGCCCGATTGCGCTACCAAGGCTTGGACCGCGATGCCCCGGGCGACATCACCCGGCGCGAGCTGTATTTCTTCAACCTGTACCGCTGCCTCGAGGCCTTCGTCTACGCCAGCCTCGTGTTCGGGCCGTTCGCGAGCGAGCCGGTGCGCGTGCTGCGCCCCTTGCTCGGCCAGTCCGTGACCGTGGTGTACCTGGGCCTGGCGCTGATCCTGCTGCTGCTCACCGAGCGCCTGCGCCGCCACCTGGCCGCGACCATCGGCGTGTCGCTGGCGATCGACATCGTGGCCGCGGCCGCGGTGCTGCTCGCGCTGTCGGGCTACAGCCTCGTGCCGATGATGCTGCTGGTCAACATCGGCATTGCCGCGCTGCTCATGCCGCATCGCGCCTACCTGTTCGCGACCGGCGCGGCGATCGGGGTCGCCACGCCCTACCTGTACGACCGCCTCAACGACAGCCACGAGGCGACCAGCGGCCTGGCCGTGCTGGCGATGGCGGTGGCCTACTTCGTCACCGCGACCTTGCTGCGCAACCTCGGCGGCCATCTGCGCGAGGCCGAGGACCTGGCCGAACAGCGCGGCGCCGACCTGCTCAACCTCGAGCAGATCAACGACCTCATCATCCAGCGCATGCGCACGGGCGTGCTGCTGGTGGATCGCGCCAACTACATCCTGCGCATCAACGAATCGGCCTGGCACCTCATCGGCAACCCGCCGCCGGGCGAGCGCGAACTGGGCGTGGTCGCGCCCGAGCTGTCGCGCCGGCTGTACCACTGGCGCCACAAGGGCCACGGCGAGGAATCGCCAGTGTCGCTGGCCACCGACATGCCCGAGGTGATCCCGCGCTTCACGCGCCTGGCGCCCAACGACGACAGCAACGTGCTGATCTTCCTCGACGACACTTCGCTGCTGTCACGCCGCGCCGAGGAACTCACGCTGTCCTCGCTCGGGCGGCTGTCGGCGTCGATCGCGCACGAGATCCGCAACCCGCTCGCGGCGATCCGCTATTCGGCCCAGCTGCTGGCCGAGTCACCCGACCTCAGCGGCGACGACACGCGCCTGGTCGAGATCATCAACAACCATTGCACGCGCGCCAACGACGTGGTCGAGAACATCCTGCAACTGTCGCGGCGCGAGCGCTCGCGCCCGGAGACGATCGACCTCAACGCGTGGGTGCTCAGCTTCGTCGAGGACTACAGGCAGTCCAACGACCTCGGCGAGGACCAGCTGCGCGCGGTCACCAGCAACAAGCGCCTGGAGGCGGTGTTCGATCCGCAGCACATGCAGCAGGTGGTGTGGAACCTCGTGCAGAACGCCCTGCGCTACGGGCGCCAGCCGGGCCAGCCCGCGCGCGTGGCGGTGGTGGCGCGCGCGGCGGTCGACAAGGGCCCGGCGCTGCTCGAGGTGATCGACCGCGGACCGGGCATTCCGCCCAAGGTCGCCGCACAGATCTTCGAGCCGTTCTACACCACCCACGAATACGGCACGGGCCTTGGCCTTTACCTCGCCAAACAGATGAGCGAGGCCAGTCAGGCTACCCTCGAATACGTGCCGGTGGCAGGCGGTGGTGCCTGCTTCCGGTTGACCCTGCAGGCGGCGGTCAGCATCGGCCCCGGCGGTGCGGTGGCGGCATGAGGCCGGCATTGGCACACTGCGCGCACCCTGTTGCCGCGCGGCCGCGCGATGCTTGCGGCGCCTGCACCACCGCCCACACACTCGCACCCGCATGAACAAGCACTACGCCCTGATCATCGATGACGAGCGCGACATCCGCGAGCTGCTCACGCTCACGCTCGGTCGCATGGGCCTCATCGTCGAGACCGCCGCCACCGTGGCCGAGGCGCGCCAGCGCCTGGCCGAGCGCCGCTACGCGCTGTGCTTCACCGACATGCGCCTGCCCGACGGCAGCGGCCAGGAAATCATCGCGCTGGTGGCGCAGCAGTACCCCGAGATGCCGATCGCGATGATCACCGCCTACGGCAACGTCGATGCCGCGGTCGAGGCGCTCAAGGCCGGCGCGTTCGACTTCGTGTCCAAGCCGGTCGACATCTCGGTGCTGCGCCGGCTCGTGCAGACCGCGCTGCGGCTGTCCGACGAAAAGCGCAGCGAGCAGGCCACCAGCGTGGGCAAGCTCATCGGCGATTCGGCCACGATGAACGAGTTGCGTGCGACCATCGCCAAGGTCGCGCGCAGCCAGGCGCCGGTGTACATCGCGGGCGAATCGGGCGTGGGCAAGGAACTGGTGGCGCGTCTCGTGCACGAGCTGGGGCCACGCTCGAGCGCGCCGTTCGTGCCGGTCAACTGCGGCGCGATTCCGTCCGAGCTCATGGAAAGCGAGTTCTTCGGCCACCGCAAGGGCAGCTTCACCGGCGCGCAGGCCGACAAGGACGGCCTGTTCCAGGCGGCCAACGGCGGCACACTGTTCCTCGACGAAGTCGCCGAGCTGCCGATGCACATGCAGGTCAAGCTGCTGCGCGTGCTGCAGGAAAAGGCCGTGCGCCCGATCGGTGCGCATGCCGAGGTCAATGTCGACGTGCGCATCCTGTCGGCCACCCACAAGAACCTCGCGAGGCTGGTCGAACTGGGCTCGTTCCGCCAGGACCTGTTCTACCGCATCAACGTGATCGAGCTGAAGGTCGCGCCGCTGCGCGACCGCCGCGAGGACATCCCGCAGATCGCCGCGCGCGTGCTCGAACGGCTCGCCGGCGACGGCGGCGGCACGCCCGCGCAGCTCACGCCCGCGGCGCTGCAGGCGCTGGTCAACTACGAGTTCCCGGGCAACGTGCGCGAGCTCGAGAACGTGCTCGAACGCGCGGTCGCGCTGTGCGAGCACAACACCATCACCCCGGCCGACCTGCGCCTGAGCGCATCGGCAGAGCGCACGGCCGGCACCGCCACGCCGGTCGCGGCCGCACCCGCGCCGGCCACGGCGTCCGCGTTCGCATTCGAGCCGCCCGAGGACGCCGGCTTCCCGAGCGATCTTGCCGCCGCGGTCGCCGAGACCGAACGCGCCGCGATCATGAAGGCGCTCGAAGCCACGCGCTGGAACCGCACCGCCGCCGCGCGCAACCTCGGCCTCACGCTGCGCCAGCTGCGCTACCGCCTCGAAAAACTCGGCATCGAATAGCGCGGCAGGGTCGCTGCCGGTCGCGCACCGCCCACCCGGCCCGCGCCAGGCCGGAGCATCGGCCGGACCCCGTGCGCGCCACCCCGCCGCGGCCGCCTGTGCTATTTTTTGCCGCTCCGACTGCGGCACGCCCACAGCATGAGCCGGCGCACGGTCACCCTCAGCGAAGCACGCTACCGCGCCCTCAAGGAGGCTTCCGCGCGCGAGGGCAAGCCGCTCGCGCAACTGGTGGACGAAAGCCTGGAGCTGTACGGGATCAAGGCGCTGAACGAGGCCCGCCACCTCGTGCAGCATGCGCGCAGCCACGCCCGCCTCGCCGCCGAGGAGGCGCTGCAGCTGGCGGTGTGGGCCACGCGGGCGCAGCGCCAATGACCACCATGGTCATCGACACCAACGTGGTGGTGGCGGGCCTGCTCACCCACCACGAGGACAGCGCGGTCGCGCGCGTGCTCGATGGCATGCTCGACGCGGCCTTCGCCTACGAAATCCCCATGGACCTGCTCGCCGAATACCGCGAGGTGCTGCTGCGGCCGGACCTGCGCAAGCTGCACCGGCTGTCCACCGAGGACATCGACGTGTTGCTCGCCGCGCTGGTCGAACACGCCGCGGTGCTGTCGCCCGCGCGCGCGAACCCGCCCGATGCGGACCACGCCCATCCATGGCAGTGGCTGGCCACGCGCGACGACCTGCGCCTGGTCACCGGCGACCGCCGCCTGCTCGGCGCGCGGCTCGCGGCGCACGCGCTCGGCCCCGAGGATTTCGTCGCGGGCGCGGCGGGCTGGTCGCCTGCGGGCTGATGCGCGGCCCTTGCCTGCGCTCCGCCCGCATCGCCACGGGCCGGGCACCCAAGGCAACACCGCGCGGCATCGCCCGCGCAGCAGCGCCGCGCTTGTCGCGCCGCGCGGCGGCCGCGATGCCACCGCGCGCGGTGCCCGCATCAGGCCGGCGCGCTTGCATGCGATGCGCGAGACGCTACAGTCACGCGCAGCCCCACATCGACCAGGCACCCATGTCCCGCTGGAAAGCCGCCGGCATCCACCTGTCGGCCAATGCCGTGATCGGCGCGCTCGCGCTCGCGCTCATCTTCCTCGTGTGGTATCCGCAGCCCTACAGCCAGGCCGCCGGCGCGGGCACGCTCGCGCTGCTGCTGCTCGGCGTCGACCTCGTGCTCGGCCCGCTGCTCACGCTGGTGGTGTACAGGGCGGGCAAGAAGGGGCTCCGGTTCGACCTCACCCTGATCGTGCTCATGCAGCTGGGTGCGTTCGCCTATGGCATGCATGTGGTGGCCGTGGCGCGACCCGCGTTCGTGGTCGCCGCGGTCGACCGATTCGTGCTGGTGGCCGCCAACGAGCTCAACGCCGCCGACGTGACCAAGGCCACCGACCCCGCGTTCAACCACCTGCCCTGGACCGGCCCGGTGGTGGTAGGCGCAAGGCTGCCCGACGAGGCGAGGCTGCGCATGGCCATGGTGTTTTCCGGCCTGGCTGGCAAGGACCTGGAAAAGTTTCCGCAGTACTACGTACCCTATGCGGACGTGGTCGGCGCGTTGCTCGAGCGCGCCACGCCGCTGGACGAATTCGCACGCAAGCATCCCACCGCCACGCCCCTGGTCGACGCATGGCGCCGGTCGCATCCGCAGTACGCGGACGGCAGCGTGCTCACCTTGCCGCTGAGCTCGCGCAACCGATCGCTGACGGCCCTGGTCGAGCGCGGCAGCGGCACCATCCTCGACGCGCTCGAGTTCGATCCCTGGTAGGCCGGCGGACCGGGCCGCTCGCGACAGCGACGCGGCCATGGAGCCATCGGCGGCGCAATCTGTCAGAAACTTACAAATTGCGCGACACGGTGTCGTTCCGAGTGTGGCCCCGGTCGCAGTTCGACAGCCCGGCTCGTGACAATTGCTTGCAGGCGGGGCTGGCCAAGCTTGGCATGAATGCTGCAACATACTTCCCGCGAGCCGTCGATCGCCGGACGAGAAAGCGATCGCGGAAGCGGGCCCGCCTTGGCAGGTTGGCGGCTCTAGGGGCAACACCGATACATCCATCGAGAGGAACCACCATGAACAAGATCCAGAAGGGCTTCACGCTGATCGAACTGATGATCGTCATCGCGATCGTCGCCATCCTCGCCGCCATTGCGCTGCCGGCCTATCAGGACTACGTGATCCGCTCGCGCGTGTCCGAAGGTCTGGTCGCCGCCGACGCCGCCAAGATCAACGTGCAGGACGTGCT
>QUBV01000088.1 GCA_014338185.1 Lysobacterales bacterium
GGCCGCCGCAGCGTGGCCGGCGTGGTGCTGGGCCTGCTGCTGGCCAGCGCCGCCAGCGCGCAGCCGGCACCCGCGGCCAGCCCCGCGCCGCCGGGCGCGAGCCTGGCCGAGCGCATCGACGCGCACGTCAACGCCGCGCGCTTTGCCGGCGCGAGCTGGGGCATCCAGGTGGCCTCGATCGACAGCGGCAGGATCCTGTACGAGCACGACGCGCAGCGCCTGCTGGTGCCGGCTTCGGCGGCCAAGCTGTACACCGCGGCGCTCGCGCTGGACACGCTCGGCGCCAACCATCGCATCGCCACCAGCCTGTTCGCGAGCGCGCGTCCGCTGCGCGATGGCACGCTGCGCGGTGACCTCATCCTGTACGGCTACGGCGACCCCACGCTGGGCAGCGAACTGCACGCGCGCTGGGCCGACGAGCTGGCCGAGGCGGTGCGCAAGGCCGGCATCCGCAAGGTCGATGGCGACCTCATCGCCGATGCCACCCATTTCGCCAGTGCGTCGTATGGGGGTGGGTGGGAGGCCGAGGACCTGCAGAGCTGGTTTGCGGTACCGGCTTCTGCGTTGAGCATCGGCGAGAACGTGGTGGGCCTGTGGATCGCGCCCGGCGCCAGGCCCGGCGAACCGGCCCGGTTGCGCTTCGAGCCGCCGGTGCTGGGCCAGGCCTACGACGTGGTCAACGAACTGCGCACGGTGGCACCGCCGGGTCGCAGCGACATCAATCTGGTCCGGCGCCCCGGCGAACGGCGCCTGGGCGCGTTCGGCCAGGTGGCGCAGCACGCGCGCGAGAGCGAGTACCGGCTGTCGCTGCCCGACCCGCCGCTGCTGGCCGGCCACCTGCTGCGGCGCGCCCTGGGCGAGCGCGGCATCGAGGTGACCGGCAAGCTGCGCAGCATCAGCTGGCCACGCACCAACCCGGCACGCGCGGATGCCGCGCTGTGGCATCTGGCCGACACCTGGTCGCCGCCGCTGTCGGTCCTGCTCGAGCGCGGGCTCAAGCGCTCGCACAACCTGTACCTGCAGAACCTGTTGCTCATCGTGGGTGCGCACGAGCAGCAGCGGGCGGCCGCCGCGGCCACGGCCGCAGGGCAGGCCGAGGCGGGCTTCCTCAGCACCGAGCAGTACGGACTGCGGGCCATGCGGCGTTACCTCGCGCGCCTGGGCATCGCACCGGGCGCGGCCGTGCTCGACGACGGCGCGGGCCTGTCGCGGCGCAGCCTCACCAGCGCGGCCGCCTTCGTCAAGCTGCTGCTGGCCTGCGCCGACGCACCGGCGATGCGTGCGTTCCGCAGTGCCTTGCCCGAAGCCGGCGTGGACGGCACGCTCGCGCGCCGGCTCAACGGCGATGCGACGCGCGGGCGCGTGTTCGCCAAGACCGGCGCGATGCGCAACGTCGCCGCGCTGGCCGGGTATGCGACCACGCTGGCCGGCGAGCGCATCGCCTTCTCGATCATCCTCGACAACTACGTGCGCAGCGCCGAGGCCGCACGCGCGAGCGCCGAGGTGGATGCGATCGTGGCGATGTTGATCGACGCATCGCCCAGCACCGCCGCGGCGGCGGCGCCGGCCGCGCCGCTATAATCGGCCACTTGCATCGCGATTGCCGGAGCCTCATCCCATGCTCGACCCCAGCCTGCTGCGCGGCCAGCTCGCCGACACCGCCGCGCGCCTCAAGACCCGTGGCTACGACCTCGATGTCGCGGCCTTCGAGGCGATCGAGGCCGAGCGCAAGCGCGTGCAGACCCAGACCCAGGAATTGCAGAACCAGCGCAACACGCGTTCCAAGGCGATCGGCCAGGCCAAGGCGCGCGGCGAGGACACCGCCGCGCTGATGGCCGAGGTGGCCGGCCTGGGCGACCAGCTCAAGGCCAATGAGCAGCGCCTGGGCGAAGTGCAGGAGCAACTGGCCGCGCTGGCGCAAGGCATTCCCAACCTGCCCGACCCGTCGGTGCCGCAGGGGAGCGATGAGACCGGCAATGTCGAGCAACACCGCTGGGGTACGCCGCGCACGTTCGGGTTCGCGGTCAAGGACCACGTGGAACTGGGCGAACGGCACGGCTGGCTCGACGGCGATGCCGGCGCGCGGCTGTCGGGGGCGCGCTTCACGGTGCTGCGCGGCGGTCTTGCGCGCCTGCACCGGGCGCTGGCGCAGTTCATGCTCGACCTGCACACCAGCGAACACGGTTATCTGGAGTGCAACGTGCCGCTCATCGTCAATGCCGACAGCATGCGCGGCACCGGCCAGTTGCCCAAGTTCGAGGAAGACCTGTTCGCGACCGCGGTGGGCGAGACGCGGCGCTACCTGATCCCGACCGCCGAGGTGTCGCTGACCAACCTCGTGCGCGAGGACATCGTCGAGGCCGAACGCCTGCCGCTGCGCCTGACCGCGCATTCGCTGTGCTTCCGCGCCGAGGCCGGTTCGCATGGCCGCGACACCCGCGGCATGATCCGCCAGCACCAGTTCGAGAAGGTCGAGCTGGTCAGTATCACGCGGCCCGCCGACAGCGTGGCCGAGCACGAGCGCATGACGCGCTGTGCCGAGGTCGTGCTCGAACGGCTCGGACTGCCCTACCGGCGCATGCTGCTGTGCACCGGCGACATGGGGTTTTCCGCGACCAGGACCTGGGACCTCGAGGTGTGGCTGCCCTCGCAGGATGCCTATCGCGAAATATCCTCGTGCTCGAATTGCGGCGACTTCCAGGCCCGGCGCATGCAGGCGCGTTGGCGCAATCCAGACAGCGGCAAGCCCGAACTGGTGCACACGCTCAACGGCTCGGGCGTGGCGGTCGGCCGCGCGCTCATCGCGGTGATGGAGAACTACCAGAACGCCGACGGCTCGATCACCATCCCCGAGGTGCTGCGCCCGGCGATGGGTGGTGCCGAGCGCATCGCCTGACCACCGCGCCTGCGCCGGCGCGCCCGCATTGTCGGGCTTGAGACTGCAACTGGTGCCGAAGGTGGGACTCGAACCCACACGCTTTTAAGGGCGGCGGATTTTGAGTCCGCTGCGTCTACCGATTCCGCCACTTCGGCCGGGCCCGCGCCTGGCGCGGGGCCGCGCAGTATAAGTCACGAGGCTTGGCTCGTGCGAGCGCGCGAGCGGTCCGCGTGTGCGAGCGGCAGCGTGGCGAGGAATCCGCCGATCGCGGCGCCGAAGCGTGCGGTGTCGACGAGGAAGGAGTCGTGGCCTTGCGGGCTGTCCAGCGCCACGAACTCGACCTCGGCACCGGCCGCGCGCAGGCCGTCGGCGATCTGCTGCTGCTGGCGCAGTGGAAACAGGATGTCGGTCTCCACGCCGATCACCAGCGCGCGTTCCACGCCCAGGCCTTGCAACGCGGTGCTGACGCTGCCATGGCCGTATTCGGCCAGGTCGAACCAGTCGCTGGCGCGCGACAGGTACAGGTAGCTGTTGGGGTCGAAGCCGCGCACGAAGCGGCGCGCATGGCCGGCCAGGTATGACTCGACCGCGAACTCGAAGCCGAACGGATCATCGTCGCGCTGGTCGGCATCGAGGCGGATGCGCGCGAAGCGTCCCTTCCACTCCATCGCCGAGCGGTAGGTGATGACGCCGAGCTTGCGCGCGATCGACATGCCCGCCTCGGGGTAGTGCGCATCGTCGTAGTTGCCACCGTTCCAGTTGGGATCGAGACGGATCGCCTCGCGCTGCAGCGAGCGGATCGCGATCGCGAACGGTTGCGCCTGCGGCGCGGTGGAGATGCTGATGTGGCTGCGCGCGCTGCCGGGATGGTGGATGAGGTAGCCCAGAGCCGCCATGCCGCCCATCGAATTGCCCAGCAGGCAGGCCAGGCGCTCGATGCCGAAGCTGCGCACGAGTTCGTGGGCGGCGTCGGCGGTGTCCTCCAGCGTGATGTCGGGGAAGTCGAGACGGTACGGCTTGCCGCTGCGCGGGTCGAGGTCGGCCGGGCCGGTCGAGCCCTTGCAGCTGCCCAGCGTGTTCGGGCAGATCACGAACCAGCGCCGGGTGTCGATGGCCTTGCCCGGGCCGATGATGTCTTCCCACCAGCCGGGCGAGGGGTCGTCGGCATTGGATGCGGCATGCGCGCTGGGCGACATGCCGGTGAGGATGAGCACCGCGTTGTCGCGTGCGGGTGCGAGCGTGCCCCAGGTCTCGTAGGCGAGCTGCGCACCGACCAGTTCACCGCCACGCTTCAGGCGAAACGGCGAGGACAGCTGGAAATAGCGGCGGGCATCGGCCATGGGGGACGCTGGGGGCACGAGGGGTCTGCCACTGTAGCGGCGCCCGCGCGGCAGGCCAAGGTCGGCGCCTGCATATCGTTCTGCTATGGTGGCGCGCGCTGCGGGAAGCCTCCATGCCAAGCATCTACCAGCTCAAGCCTGCGTTTCAGGCCCTGCTGCGGCCATCGGTGCGCGCGCTCGCGCGCGCGGGCGTCAGCGCCAACCAGGTCACGCTCGCCGCCGTGGTGCTGGCGGCCGCGGTGGGTGCCTCGGTCGCGGTGGAGCCGGACCGCCGCATCCTGTGGCTGTTGCCGGTCGCGCTGTTCGTGCGCATGGCGCTCAACGCGATCGACGGCATGCTCGCGCGCGAGCATGGCCAGATGTCCAGACTGGGCGCGATCCTCAACGAATTGGGCGACGTGGTCGCCGATGCGGCGATGTACCTGCCGCTGGCGTTGCGGCCCGAGTTCGCGCCGGTGCCGGTGGTGGTGCTGGTCGTGCTCGGCATCCTCGTCGAGATGACGGGCGTGATCGGCGTGCAGATCGGTGCCAGCCGTCGCTACGACGGACCACTGGGCAAGAGCGACCGCGCGTTCCTGTTCGGTGCGCTCGGACTGCTGCTCGGCTGCGGCGTCGCCGGCGGCACGTGGCTGGCGGGACTGCTGTGGCTGGCGGTGGCGCTGTCGGCGCTCACCGTGCTCAATCGCGCGCGCCAGGCGCTCATCGAACTGCATCATCGCGGGAGTCCGACATGAACCACCTGCAGTTGTGGGTGCCTGCCAGCGTGCTGTGGGTGCTGGGCAGCGTGGTCGGCGTGCTCGTGCTCGCCACCGCGATCGTGGCGTGGATGCGGCGTGGCGACGGCGCCGGCCGGCACACCGAACTCGCCGCGCGTGTGAAGTCGTGGTGGGTGCTGGTGGCGATCTTCGCGCTCGCGATCTCGTTCCGGCGCGGCATCGCGATCGCGTTCTTCGCGCTGCTGTCGTTCCTCGCGCTCAAGGAATACCTGTCGCTGATCCCGACCCGCCGCGCCGACCGGCGCGTGCTGTTCTGGGCCTATCTGTGCGTGCCGCTGCAATACCTGTGGATCTGGCAGCAGTGGTACAACATGTTCCTCATCTTCATCCCGGTGTGGGCGTTCCTGTTCATCGCGATGCGCATGGTGTTGCGCGGCGAGACGCGCGATTTCCTGCGCGCCGCCGGCACCATCCACTGGGGCCTCATGACGATGGTGTTCGGCCTGAGCCACCTGGCCTGGCTGCTGCTGCTGCCCGGCAACGCGCCGGTGGCGGCGCACGGCGCCGCGCTGCTGTTGTTCGTGGTGCTGCTCACCGAACTCAATGACGTGCTGCAATACGTGTGGGGACGCACGCTGGGTCGCCATCCGATCATCCCGAGCGTAAGCCCGAACAAGACCGCCGAGGGCCTGCTCGGCGGCGCGCTCAGCACCACGCTCGTGAGCGTGGCGCTGGCGCCGCTGCTCACGCCGCTCACGCGCAGCGATGCGATCGCGGCCGGGCTCATGATCGGCTTCGGCGGCTTCATCGGCGATGTGACGATCTCGGCGCTCAAGCGCGACATCGGCGTGAAGGATTCGGGCGCGATCATCCCGGGCCATGGCGGCATCCTCGACCGCATCGACAGCCTGCTTTTCACTGCGCCGCTGTTCTTCCATTTCCTCATGTACTTCTACTTCTGACCATGGGTGGCCTGCTGCGCCTGTTGTTCTACGGCGTGATCGTGCGCGGCGTGGTGTTGGTCGTGCTCGGCCTCAACGTGCGCCATCGCGAGCGCCTGCCCACGCGCGGGCCGGCCATCCTCGCCGCCAACCACAACAGCCATCTCGATGCGATGGCGCTCATCAGCCTGTTGCCGTTGCGCCTGCTGCCACGGGTGCGGCCGGTGGCCGCGGCCGACTACTTCCTGCGCAACCGCTGGCTGGCGTGGTTCGCGCTCAAGGTGGTCGGCATCGTGCCGCTCAACCGCCAGCGCCAGCACGAGCGCGAGGACCTGCTCGCGCCGGTGGCCGCCGCGCTGGAGCGCGGTGACATCCTCATCTTCTTTCCCGAGGGATCGCGCGGCGAGCCCGAGCAGCTGGCCGAGTTCAAGAGCGGGCTTGCGCGCATCGCCGAGCGCCGTCCCGACGTGCCGGTGATACCGATCTACACCTATGGACTGGGCCGCGCGCTGCCCAGGGGCGAGTGGCTGCTGGTGCCGTTCTTCGTCGACATCTTCGTCGGCCAGGCCTTGCCGTTCGAGGGTGATCGCGCTGCTTACATGCAGCGTTACCGGGATGCGATGGCCGCGCTCGCGCGGGAAGAGCAGCGCGCCGACTGGGACTGACCGCGCAGCGTGTGGGTGCCGGTTGCCGTCGCGGCCACGGCAGGAACCAGGCTCAAGGCACCACGCTGTCGATGGTGAGCCGGATCGGGTCGCGGCGGTGCACGTCCAGCGGTGCCGATGCGACCTGCAGGTCGCCGCTTTGCGCGCTCGCGTTGCCCGATCGGGAAATGCGCGCGCCGACGATGACCTCGGGCACGTCGGACAGCTTGAGCGTGGGCAGCATGCCCATGCTGTCGTCGAGCTTCACCGTGGCCGGCAACTGCGCGGCCCTGAGCCGGGCGATGGCCAGTGGCATCGCCGGGCCACTGGCGGCACGCGCGAACACGAACAGGGTCGCGTCCGGATCGACGCGCCCGGCCAGCTTCGGATCCACGCGCACCTCGACCGTGAGTGCGACCGGCGTGGCCGCGGCGGCACCGGGCGCGCGTGCTCGGGCACGCGAGGTCAACATGGAGCCGCGATTCGAGATACCGCTCCAGCACCGGGTCATCCTTTCCGACACCATGTGTTGTCGGACTGCTTCGAGCCCACGGCCCGCGAGGAAGCGGGAAAGTCACGCACGACTCCAACCCCTCCCTCTCCCGATCGGTATAGTCTTTCAGAACAGATTCTCTCGATGCACAAGCGTACGTCCGATCAATCCGTTTGCAAGGGGAAAGCCCGGTTTTTGGCCCTCGTGGCCGGCCTGCTGCTCTTGCCCGCCGACCGGGCGCCGGGCCAGGACGAGGTGCTCTCCCCAGTCTTCCCCGACGATTCTCCCGAGGCGGCCCAGTGGTTCAACCGGGCGGAGGACCAGATCCGCATCGGCAACACCGCCGAGGCCCTCCGTTTATAC
>QUBV01000089.1 GCA_014338185.1 Lysobacterales bacterium
ATGCCGGAGCCAACAGCGGCGCAGCCGCTGGCCCGCGAGGGCAAGGGACAGGATGTCCCGCAGTCAAACCGGCGGCGCCGGTCTGGCACGAAGGCAGTGGGTCAGCACAATGCGGAGAGATGGCCGAGCGGTTTAAGGCACCGGTCTTGAAAACCGGCGTGGTAGCAATACCACCGTGGGTTCGAATCCCACTCTCTCCGCCACTTCAGTCCCTGAGTGGGCACCGGGTTCACGCCACTTCCCGCCACCCGCGTCTGTAGCAGCCGGAAGAGCCGGCTGAACGAATGGGCCACGACCACATCCAACGGCGCGGGTTTGGACGTGCCCGCCTCGATCATGCGCTGGAACTCCGGGCGGCGGTCGATGGCCGCCGATGCGCCGGGTTCGATGAAGGTCTTCACCAGTTGCCGATTGCGTGACTCGCAACAGGCTTCGCCCTGCCGCGGCCAATGATCTTGTCGTCGTATGTCGAGACAGGACCACTGAGCCATGCTTTCAGGCTCGCGGCCTTCGCCGTTGCCCCTTGTGGTCGAGGAGCGCGATTCCCTTCTCGATCGCATGAATGGAGACGACGGACCGAAAATGGCCGTCCATCGGCGTCCATGCGGTCCAGCCAAGTGAAGAGGTCAGCGGATGCCGCCGACTTCGACGGCGCCGGCACGGAGACGACGCTGGTGTCGAGAAGGAAGCCGCTCAAAGCTCGACATCCCGCGATGGTTT
Organism: Lysobacterales bacterium; assembly: GCA_014338185.1. Classification (GTDB taxonomy): domain Bacteria; phylum Pseudomonadota; class Gammaproteobacteria; order Xanthomonadales; family Rhodanobacteraceae; genus Dokdonella_A. The sequence continues at coordinate 721 of QUBV01000089.1, forward strand.
GCGGTTGCGCGGGAACTCTCCGCCTGGGAACGTGCTGTGACAGCTGACAAGGCCCGGCCGTTTGCGATCGAGCGCCTGGCGCGCGATCTCCGCCGCCTCGACCGAAACCAAGGTCGCAACGGGCTTGCCATGGCGGGTGATGGTCACGATTTCGCCCTTGGCGGCTTCATCAACGAGGCTGGACCGTCCAGCCTTGGCGTCTCTGAGGTTGATGGTCAGCACGTCGCGCCTCCGTATGTAGTCATATGTGACTACACAAAATCCATTGACGGGCGAACTTCACCGCCGATTTCGACGCTTGGAGCATCAGCCGCCGGGGCCGAACAACGCATCGAACCGACCGCCGTGTCGCCGGACCACGCCAGTCATCACGCCGTGCCGTGTTCACCGCTGCGTTGCACCCTGCAGCGCATCTGACCTGCGTCGCCCGCGGTGCGTGATCGCGTGCGCGTACCACCGCTCAGCGCGGCGCATCGATGACCAGCGACAGCTCGGCATGGTCGGCGCCTTCGGTATTGCGCGCCATCACGCGCAGCGCGTACACGGCAGCCGTGCGTGGCGTGCCGAGGATCACTCCATTGCGCGCGTCCAGCGTCAGTTCCGGCGGCAGGCCCTCGACCTCGAAGCGCTCGACGCGGTTGCGCGCGCGGATCCGATGACGCAGGGGTTGGCCGACCTTGGCCACGACCCGCGCACGCGCCTGGATCAACGGCGCGCGCACCCCGTGCGCGGCACGCCAGGCGTTGAGCCGCAGGCGGGCGTTCTCGCGCACGTCGAGCCAGAACAGCGCGACATCGAACACGTGAAGGTTGCGGCCACCGAACACGCCACCGTCATTGAAATGCGTGGCCGGAAGCTGCGGCGGGACCACGAAGGTGTAGCCGTCCTGCGAGCGTGTGCGCACCAACCCGGGCAGCAACCCGACGAACGTGTCCGGCGTCCCGAAGGGCACCGCGCCGCGATGCCGCGACGCTGCGGTGCGCCGGTCGCGTGCATCCCAACTCACCGGGTTGATCCCGGCGAGCGGGCCTTGCGCCCAGGTGACCCAACGTTGCGCACGTGCGTCCCAGCCCGGGTTGCCACTGCGCCACTGGCGCAGTTCGGCGGATGTCGCGCCCGCGCCAAAGGTCTGCCACACGAGCAGGCAGCCCACCTGGTCGGCGCGCGTGCACAGCGGCAGCCGCGGCAGCTCGGCGGCCAGTACCGCGCGCGGGATGGGCTGTCCCGGCAGATAGGCCGCGACGAGTTGGCGTTCCAGTGCGGTCCCCTGGATCGCTTCCACCAACAGGCGCTGGGCGTGGTTGGTGCCCTGGCTGTGCGCCACGAGGAAGAAGGGCCTGCCGTGGTTGAAATGCTCCACGTAGTAGCGGAAGGCGGCCAGCACGTCGGCGTAGGCCAGGTTGAGCGGCGCCTGCAGCGCCTCCGGCTCCAGTTCATAGGTCGACAGGGTGATCTGGCGGTAGCGCGGGGCATGGATGCGTGCGATGGCATTGAACGGCGTGGCCTGGGTGAGCAGCATGAGTTCGGCCATGCGCGCGGCATCGGCATCGTCGGGCGACGCATTGCGCCCACCGGCGCGCATCGCCGTGGTGGGATGGACGTAGAACACGTCCGCGACCGCCACGTCCTGCAGGTTGGAAAACCCGGCGCCACGCGGCGTGCGCATCGCCGCCGAGGCTCGTTGCGGCAGCGCGAGCCAGTGTTCGGGCTGCGCGTAGTCCAGCGGCGGCGACGCCACCGCGGGCGTGTCGGCCAGGGCGCCGTGCATGCACGTGGCGAGCACCAGCGCGATGCCGGAAAGCGCGGACCGGACGCGGCTGCGAACGCGGCACGCCCAGCGTTGCGGACGCGGGTCCGACCGGATCGGAGACGCTGCGCTGCGGCTCATCGAGGACTGCGGAATCCGGCCCATGGCATGTCACCCACACGCGCGTGCTGACCCGGCGGCATTGCAAGGGTTGCCGCGCCGGCTTGTCAACCGTGGCGCGGGGGCCGCAGCCGGCGCGATGGGCGCGCAGGCCGGCCTGGCCTCCACCCGGACCGGCCGCGCACCCGCGCGGCACGCTGCGTGGCCACGCCGCGGCGCCCACCCGGCTCGGCTGGGTGTGCCGCCGGAGCTGGAGTTCCGGGCGGCAGCGCATGCCCGGCTTGCCCTGCCTGCCTTGCGCCGGGTGCGGCCTCGGCTGCATCATCGGGCGCTTCAGGATCGGATCCGCCCCGCGCGCATGATCGAGTTTGGACACAGCACCCACGTCGGCCTGCGTCGTGAGCACAACGAGGACACCTACCAGGCCGATCCCGCGCTGGGGCTGTGGCTGGTGGCCGACGGCATGGGCGGCCACGAGCACGGCGAGGTGGCCAGCGCGATCGCCCGTGACACCGTCACCCGCGAAGTCGCCGGTGGCACCGAACTCGTGCGCGCGATCCAGCTAGCCGACGAGGAGATCATCCGCCATTCGACGCGCCGCTCCGAGGCGTTGCCGATGGGCACCACGATCGCAGCGCTGCGCGTGGCCAAGGATGGCAACTACGAGGTCGCATGGGTCGGTGACAGCCGCATCTACCTGTGGGATGGCACGCTGCGGCAGATTTCGCAGGACCACTCCTATGTGCAGGAGCTCATCGACCAGGGCGCGATCACCAGCGAGCAGGCGCGCAACCATCCGCACCGCAACGTCGTGACCCAGGCATTGGGCGTGACCGACCCGCAGGCGCTGCGGGTCGAGAGCGTGCGTGGCGAACTCAAGCCCGGCATGCAGCTGCTGCTGTGCAGCGACGGCCTCACCGAGGAGGTCAAGGACGAGGCGATCGCGCAGATCATCGGGCGCGGCGACCTCGGGGCGCAGGAGTGCGTCGATCACCTGATCCTGGCGGCGCTGGACGGCGGTGGTTCCGACAACGTCACCGTGATTCTCGTGCGCAAGGTCTGAGGCGCGCCCGCGGCACGCGCGGCGCAGCCAAGCCACGCATTCCGTCCAGCCCGCGCCGCGGCTGCGGCGGCCTCGCGCGCACGCCGGCCGTCAGCTCACCCGCGCCGCCACACGCACTGCCCCTTGGACGCGCGCTCGATCGCGTCCAGGCGCGCCTCGTGGCGTGCCGCTTCCTCGGCGTCGGCCCGCAACAGCATCGGGCGCGCGAGCACATGCAGCGGCGCCTGGGCCGGTGCGTCGGCGGCCATGGCCTGCTCGTCGAAACCGAGCGCGCCCTGCCCCGCAGTGAGCGCAAGGTACACATCCACCAGCAGATTCGCGTCGAGCAAGGCGCCATGCAACTGGCGATGGCTGTTGTCCACGTCGAGGCGCTTGCACAGCGCATCGAGGCTGTTGCGCTGCCCCGGGAAGCGTTCGCGCGCGAGCTCGAGCGTGTCGACCACGTGGGTGCGCTCGGCGACACGGATGTGCGCCATCCCCGCGCGGGCGAATTCGGCATCGAGAAAGGCCAGGTCGAAGCTCGCGTTGTGGGCGATGAGCTCGGCGCCATCGATGAACTGCAGCAGTTCCTGCGCGACCTGCTCGAAACGCGGCTTGTCGCGCAGGGACTCGTCACTGATGCCGGTCACCGCGCGCGCGCCCTCGTCGATGGACCGGTCGGGATTGAGCCAGGTGTGGAAGTCGCGGCCGGTGCGACGGCGCTGCACCAGTTCGACGCAGCCGATCTCGATCACGCGGTGGCCGCGTTGCACCTCCAGGCCCGTGGTCTCGGTGTCCAGTACCACCTGCCTCATGCCGGGTCCTCCGCTGCCGCGCAGGCCTGCGCCGCGGCGCGCGCCAGCGCGTCGACGCGTTCGTTGTCGTCGTGGCCGGCGTGGCCCTTGACCCAATGCCAGCGCACCCGGTGGGCCGCCAGCGCGGCGGCGAGGCGTTCCCACAGGTCGCGGTTCTTGACCGGCTGGCGGTCGCTGGTGCGCCAGCCGTTGGCGCGCCAGCGCGGCATCCATTCCTCGACGCCCCGTTTGACGTATTGCGAGTCGGTGGTGAGCTCGACCGAACACGGGCGCTTGAGCGCCTCCAGTCCGGCGATCGCCGCCATGAGCTCCATGCGGTTGTTGGTGGTTTGCGCTTCGCCACCGCTGAGTTCGCGTTCGTGGTGACCCGCGCGCAGCAGCGCCGCCCAGCCGCCCGGCCCGGGATTGCCCAGACATGCGCCATCGGTGTACAGCTCCACGCTGTCGCCGCGCCCACTCATGCGCTGCTGCGCCGACTCGGCAGGGCCAGCGAAGGCCGCGCGGCCACCTGCATGCGCCGCCGCCGCGGCCGCACGGGCGTGAGCACGAGTTGCTGCTTGCTCGCCAGCAGCCGCCATGCCGCACGCAAGGGCGCCAGCGCGCCATCGCCGACCGCGCGCGAGGGCCAGCACGAACCGAACGTCGCGGCCGCGCCGACCTCGAGCCCCGCCTGCAGCAGCTGCCGTCGCACGCGCTCGGAACTGCTGGCATTGGGCGCGGCCAGGCCGGTGCGCGCCTGCCAGTGCAGCCACGCCAGCCACGGACTCCAGCGGTTGAAGCCAAACCACAGCAGCGTGCCGCCGGGCGCGAGCACCCGCGCCAGCTCGGCCGGCAGGCCATGGGCGGCCGGCAACGCCTCGCCGGCGTGCTGCACCACCACGAGCTGGAAGGCGTCACCGTCGAACGGCAGCGCATCGGCGTCGCAGCTCACATCGCCGCGCCATCCGTGCTGCGCGACATGCAGGCGCACGCCGCGCAGGTGCGCGAGGTCGAGTGCGAGGTCGCGCTGCGCGGCACCGGCCTGCAGCACCAGCGCGGCACCCGCCGGGCGCTGGCGCGCGACCTCGGGCACGCAGGCCAGTTCGGCCTGCAGCAGCGCGGTGGTCTGCGGAAACGCGAACAGGCTGTCGGGGCTGATGATCACGCCAATGGCATCCGGATGATGCGCCACAGTGTAGCGCGAGCGCGCTCGCGCTAACGCGGCCTTAACGAACCTCGGCGGGGCGCCACCTATAGTCCGCCGCCTATGTCGCTGCTCGCCGTCCCCGCCCTGTCCGACAACTACATCTGGCTGTGTGCCGATGCGGCGGGCAATGCGTTCGCGGTCGATCCTGGCGAGGCGGCGCCGGTGCAGGCCGCGCTCGCGCAGCGCGACTGGCGGCTGCGCGCGATCATGCTGACCCATCATCACGCCGATCATATCGGCGGCGCGGCCGAGTTGGCCGATGCCACCGGCGCCAAGGTGCACGCCCCGATCGATGCGCGCATCGTGCGCGCCGACGTGCGCGTGGCCGATGGCGACCGCATCGCCCTCGCCGGCAGCCCGTTCACCTTCGAGGTGATCGCGGTGCCCGGCCACACGCGGAGCCATGTCGCGTGGTTCGGCCATGGCCTGCTGTTCTGTGGCGACACATTGTTCAGCGTCGGCTGCGGACGCCTGTTCGAAGGCACGCCGGCGCAGATGCTGGCCTCGCTCGACCGGCTCGCCGCGCTGCCCGCAGCCACGCGGATCTGCTGCGGCCACGAGTACACGCTGGCCAATTGCGCGTTCGCGCGCAGTGTGGATCCCGCCAACGCCGCGCTGGCCGCGCGCGAGGCGAGCGTGCGCGAGCAGCGCGCGCGCGGCGAACCGAGCCTGCCCGCGCTGCTGGGCGACGAGCTGGCCTGCAATCCGTTCCTGCGCGTGGATGCGCCCGCGCTGGTGGCCGCGCTCCCCGCGGCGGACCGGGTCGAGCGCTTCGCCCGGCTGCGCGAGCGCAAGGATGGGTTCCGGAGCGTGCCTGCATGAGCCGGAACCTGGTACGCCACGCGCTTGGCAGCGTGCTGCTGGCATTGGCGCTGGTCGCCTGCGCACCGACGCCGCCACGACCGGCCCCGCCGACACCGTTGCTGCATTCGACCGCGCCACCCGCGGCGGCCGTGGTCGAACCACCGACGCCGCCCGAGGAGGTGGCGCCGGAGGCGGCCGATCCGCCCTGGTCGACGCTGCGTGCACAGTTTGCGTTGCAGCGCTGCGACTACCGGCCGCAGGTGCAGCACTGGGTGCGCGCCTACACGCGCTCACCACGCCACTTCCACGCGGCCTGGGAGGCGGCCCTGCCCTTCGTGCAACTGGTCACCGACGAGGTCGTGGCGCGCAACCTGCCCGGCGAATTCGCGATGCTGCCGTTCGTCGAGAGCAACTATCGACCGCTCGCGCCGCGCGGCAAGGGCGCGGGCGGCATGTGGCAGTTCATGCCGGCGACCGCGCGCCTGCAGGGCCTTTCGGTCGGGCGCGACTACGATGCGCGGCTCGACGCGTTGGCCGCGACCCGCGCCGCGCTCGACCTGCTGGGCATCTACTACGAGAAGTTCGGTGACTGGCGGCTGGCCGACCTTGCCTACAATGCGGGCGAGTTCCGGGTGAGGAAGCTGTTGGGCGAGCGTGACGGCAGCACGCTGGATGCCGCTGC
>QUBV01000090.1 GCA_014338185.1 Lysobacterales bacterium
ATGCGCGCTATTACGATGGCAGCGATCCGGCGCTGTATTCGTTCCGTTCCGCGTGGGCGACGTGGCCCTCGCCGCCGGCCGCGCCTGCGCAGGCCGGGGCCGCGCCGCCTGCCGCCCCGTCCGCAGCGGGCGCACCGGCCGCGCCTGCCGCACCCACCGCACCCACCGCACCAACCGCATCCGCTCGTGTGGACGCGGCGCCCGCGCCGATTGCGCTCGGGACCCTGCTCGACTACTACCGCGATCCTGCACGCACGTTGTGCGAGGCGGTGTTCGGGCTGCGCCTGGATGCGCTGCGCGGCGACCGCCTGCGCGAGAGCGAGCCGCTGGAGCCGGCCACCGAAGCCCTCGACCGCGTGGCCGCGCGCGTGTTCCTCGAACAGGCCGGGCGCGGCGAACGAGCCGCGCCCGCGCAGGCGCCGGAGTGGCTGCGCCTGGCCGGCGTGTTGCCACCGGGCCGGCCCGGTGAGCAGGCCTGGGCCGTCGAGGCGGACAAGGTCGACGCGATGTTCGCGATCGTGGCGGCGCCCACCTGTCCAGCGCATGCACTGTTCGCGCAGGCGCTGCCGCCCGCGCAGGCGGTCGCGGTCGAGCAGGTGCTCGGCGCATACGTGCTGCGCGGCGAACTGCAGGACGTGCGCGAGGATGCGATCGCGCGCTGGCGGCTGTGCGTGCGGCCCGGCAAGAAGGAGGACGAGCTCGGCTTCGCCGATCGCATCGGCGCGTTCATCGGCTGGGCGCTGCTGCGCCTGGCCACGCCGCCACCGCGCGCGGTGCGGCTGGCCCTGCTGGCCGCGCCGGGCAAGGACGCAGCCAGTGCGTGGTCCGTGCAGTGGAACGCCTGGGACGAGCACTATCTCGCCGCGGCCGGGGTCGCACAGGCGCAACTGCGCGCCGACCTGGAACGGCGCCTGCTCGCGCTGGTCGAGTTCTTCGTCGCGGCCGAGGCCGAGCCGCTCGCGTACCTGCCCAAGACTTCGTGGACCGCGCTCGAGGGCGACGCCGCGGCGATCGTCAAGACCTGGGCGGGGACCGACCATGCGACGGGCGAAAGCCAATACGCGCCCGGCTATGCACGCCTCCTCGCAGGCACGCATGACCTGGGCGAGGCCGCGCTGCAGGCGCGCCTGCGCGCCAATGCGCACACGCTGCGCGCGCTCATCCAGCCCGCCTCCGCAGCGCAGGCGGCCGCGCCATGAGCGCGTCGCGCAGCGTGCACGACTGGCGCCTGCTCGGACTCGATCCGGGTGGACGCAGCCTGATCGAGGCGAGTGCGGGCACCGGCAAGACCTGGACGATCTCGGTGCTGTACCTGCGCCTGCTGCTCGAGCGCGCCTTGTCGCCGCGCCAGATCGTGGTGGCCACCTTCACCGAGGCCGCGGCGCAGGAACTGCGCGAGCGCATCCGCGCGCGGATCGGCTGGGCGCTGGCCCGGCTCACGGGCGGCGACGAGGGCGATGATCCCGCGGCGCAGTGGCTGCGGGCGCGGCGTGGCCAGGCGCAGGCCGGCGTCGATGCCGCGCGCCTGCGCCTGGCGCTGGCCGAGCTCGACCTCGCGCCGATCGGCACGCTGCACGGCCTGTGCCGGCGCATCCTGCACGAGTTTCCGCTGGCCAGCCGCGCGCCGTTGCGCCTGGGCGAGCTCGTCGATGGCGCGCAACTGGAGCAGGAACTGCTCGACGACCTGTGGCGCACGCTCGCCCAGAGCGCGGGCGAGCCGGCAGGTCACGCGGCGGTGGCGTGGTCGCTCGGCCGCCGCACCCTCGACCGCTACCTGCGCGAGGCGCTTGCGCCCGGCGTCACGGTCGCGCCAGCCGATGCCACCGCGCAGGCCGAACTCGCCGACCCCGCGTTCGCGCAACGCCTGCGCGCGGCGGTGGCGGCCACGCGCTTCGCGCGCAGCAGCTCGGCGCTGCCTGCGCGTCTGCTCGAAGTCGCCGATTTCGCCGCTGCGGGCGCGGCCGACCGCACGCGCGCGCAAGCCCTGGCCGAGGGTCTGGCCAAGGCGCTGGAGCAGCCGCACAAACAGTTCCACGCGAGCCTGCTGCAAGCGCAGGCGCACCTGCCCATGCTGGAACAGGCACGGCGCCTGGTGCCGGTGCTCGAAGCCGCCGCGCTCGCACCGACGCTGGCGGCGCTCGCGCACTACCAGCATGAGCTGCGCGTGCGGATCCACGCGCGCCTGGCCAGCGCGGGTGAGCTCAGCTTCAACGCGCTGATCGAGCGCGTGCAGGCCGCCCTGCGCGACGATGCCCAGGATCTGGGCGCGCTGCTGCATGCGGCCTGGCCGGTGGCGCTGGTGGACGAGTTCCAGGACACCGATGCGCTGCAGTACGACATCCTCGATCGCATCTACCGCGCCGGCGATGGCACGCCGCGCGGGCGCCTGGTCATGATCGGCGACCCCAAGCAGGCGATCTACCGCTTCCGCGGCGGCGACATCGACGCCTATCTGGCCGCGCGCGCGGTCGCCGACGAGCACATGACGCTGACCACCAACTTCCGCTCCGCGCCCGCCTACGTGGCCGCGCTCAACGAGCTGTACGCCGCGAGCGGGCGCGTGCTCAGCGCGGATCCCGCGCATGCGATCCGCTGCGAGGAGGTCAGTGCCGATCCGGCTCGCCGCGAGCTGTGCACCGTGGACGGCGCGGCCTGCCTGCAGCCGTTGCAGATCCACCTGCTGGAGGCGCCACCCGACGGCCAGGACGAGCGCATCGAAGCCGCGCTCGGCGCCTGCGCCAACCACATCGTGGCCTTGCTCGATGGCGGGCACGCGATCGGCGGCGTGCCGCTGCAGCCGCGCAACATCGCGGTGCTGGCGCATGCGCGGCGCCATCTCGTGCGGCTGCGCGAGCTGTTGCACCAGCGCCGCGTGCCGTGCGTGGTGCCGGGTGGCGCGAGCGTGTTCGCCTCGGAATGGGCGCGCGAACTGCAGGTGCTGTTGTACGCGGCGCTGCATCCGGGTGATGTGCGCGCGCTGCGCGCCGCGCTGGCGACGCGCCTGGGTGGCCACGACTGGCAGCGCCTGCGCGCGCTCGGCGGAGACGATCCGGCGGCGCAGCAGGCCGGACGTTGGGTGCACGAGCTGGGTGAACTGTGGCGCCGGCGCGGGGTGCTGGCGCTGGTGCGGGCGGTGATCGAGCATGCCGGCGCGGCGCTGCGCGCGGGCGCCGACCATGAGCGCGCGCTTACCGACCTGCGCCACCTGGGCGAGCTGCTGCAGGAGCACAGCGCGCAAGTCACCGGCGGCGACGAGCTGCTGGCGTGGCTGGCGCGGCAGCGCGAGGTTGGCGACGCACGCCGCGATGGCGATGAGCGCGAGCTGCGCATCGAGTCCGACGCGGCGCGCGTGAGCCTGCTGACCCTGCACGCGAGCAAGGGCCTGGAGTTCGACATCGTGCTGTTGCCGCTGATGTGGGCGCATGCCGCGCCGAGGAACGACGAGGTTGCGGTGCTGCATGATGCGGCCAGCGGCACGCGCAGGCTGCGCCTGGACGCGGCCGCGCGCGAGCGCCAGCGCTGCCAGGCGCAGGAAGAGCGTCATCGACTGCTGTACGTGGCGCTCACGCGCGCGCGCCATGCCTGCCACGTGTACGCCTTGCCGCCCACGCGCACGCTCCGCGGCGCGGTGGCCGCCGATCCGCAGCGCGCGCCGCTCGATGCGATGCTCGAACACCTGCTCGCCACGCCGCAGCGAGACGCGATGCCGCATGTGCGCCGGGCGACGGGCTGGCCGTGGCCGCAGGCCGTGTGGCAGGGCGCGGGCCAGGCGCGCGGCGAGCGCCATGCGCGCGTCGAGCCGCCACCGCCCGTGGTCGAATTGCGCTACAGCTACTCGGCGCTCGCGCGCAACGCGCCGGCCACGCCCGGTGAGATGGACGCGGCGGGCGACGAGCGCGACACCGCCGCGGACGCGGGCTCGGCGGCATCCGCGGACGCGCCGCTGGCCTGCGCCGCGCTCGCGCCGCTGGCCGCGGTCGCGGGCACCGCCTTCGGCAACGCCGTGCACGCGGTGCTGGAAGGGCGCGAGCTGCAACGGCCGCTCACGCAGCAGCATGATCTCGTCGCGCGCGCCTTGCGTGACGCGCGCGTGCGCATCGACGCGCAGACGGCGGATGCGCTGGTGGCCTCACTCGCGCAGCGCCTGCAGCACATGCTCGACAGCAGCCTGCTCGACACCGGCGGCGCGCCGCTGCGGCTGGGCGCGCTGCCCGCGCACGCGCAGTGCGCCGAGATGGAGTTCAACTTCGTGCTCGATGGCGTGTCGCTGCGCGCGCTGCGCGAAGCCTGCCCATGGCTGCCGGGCACCTCGATGCGCGAGCTGCGCGGGCTGATGAACGGCAAGATCGACCTCGTGTGCGAGCACGCAGGCCGCTTCCACGTCATCGACTACAAGACCAACCGGCTCGGCGACGGGCATGACCTGGCCGCGTACCTGCCGGCGCGGCTGGAGGCGGCGATGGACGAACACCACTACCGCTTCCAGGCGCTGCTGTACACGGTCGCGGTGGAGCGCTACCTGCGCCAGCGCGTGCGCGACTACCGGCGCGGGCAGCACCTGGGCGCGACGCTGTACCTGTTCGTGCGCGCGGTCGGCATCGAGCCGAGCCAGCCGCAGGCGGGCATCTGGACGCAGCGTTTCGACGACGCGCTGCTCGACGCGGTGGATCGCGTGCTCGCGGGCACGGCCACGGCGCGGACCGCGCCATGAGCACGTACGACTTCCAGCGCGGCAAGGGCGAGACCGACGCCGAGGGCTGGCGTCCGCTCGATCGCGCGCTGTACCACTGGGTGCGCAGCCACGGCGGTGATGCGCTGCTGGCACGCGTGGCGGCGTGGACGAGCCTGGCCGACGGCCAGGGCGATGCGGCGCTGCTGCTGCAGGACGCCCGTCAGGGCATGCCTGCGCTCGACGCGCGGCAGCTGGCCGCGTTGCGTGCCTCGCCGTGGGTGGCGACGCTGCCTGAGCACGGCCGGCGTCCGTTCGTGCTCGATGCGCGGGGACGCTTCCAGCTGTGGCGCAACCATGCCCACGAACTGGCGATCGCCGCGCAGGTGCAGGCGCGACGCGCGGTCGTACCCGACAGCGGCCCGGCCACGCTCGATGCCGACCTCGATGTGCTGTTCGGCGGGGACCACCGCGCCGCGGTGCAGGCGCAGCGCCAGGCCGTGCGCGCGGTGCCGGGCCGGCGCCTGTTCGTGCTGACCGGCGGACCCGGCACCGGCAAGACCACCACCGTGTTGCGCATGCTGCTGATGCTGCAGCGCCGGGCCACGGCGCCGCTGCGCATGCGCCTGGCCGCGCCGACCGGCAAGGCCGCACAGCGCCTGGCGCAGGCGCTGCGCGATGGCGTGCAGGCGCTGGCCGCGGCGCCACTGCCGGCGGCATGGGCGCCGCTGCTGGAGCGGGTCGCCGCCACCGACACGCTCACGCTGCACCGCCTGCTCGGCTACCGGCCATCGCGCAATGCGTTCGCGCGCGGCCCGCGCGATCGGCTCGACGCCGACGTGGTGGTGGTCGACGAGGCCTCGATGGTCGATCTGGACACGCTGCGCCATCTGCTCGACGCACTGGACGAGCATGCCTGCCTCATCCTCGTCGGCGATGCCGACCAGCTCAGCTCGGTGGCGACCGGTTCGGTGCTCGCCGATCTGGTCACACTGCTCGAAGGCGACGCGCGCGGCGACCTCGTGCGCCTCGAACACGGCTTCCGCGCCGAACCCGCACTCGCGCAGCTCAACGCCGCGGTGCGCCGTGGCGATGTGGCGGCGCTGCGCGGTGCGATCACGCGCGGCGGCCCGCTGCAGCAGCGTGCGGTCGACGACCCGCGCACGCTGCGCGCGGCGTTGCGCGACTGGGCGCTGACGCTTGCCAACGAGACGCGGCTGCGCCCGCTGCTGCGCGCGGATGCGCAGGGCGCCGATGCCGCGACCGCCGCGGACGTGCGCACAGCACTGGCCGCGCTCGCGCAGCGGCAGCTGCTGTGCGCGCTGCGCGAAGGTCCGTTCGGCAGTCTCGCCGCCAACGCGCTGGTCGAGGCGCGCTTGCGCGCGGCATGGCAGGTCGATGCGCAGGCGCCGTGGTATGCCGGGCGCGCGGTGATCGTCAGCCACAACGACTACGCGACCGGCCTGTTCAACGGCGACATCGGCATTTGCCTCGCCGATGAGGCCGGGCGCCTGCGCGTATGGTTCGATGGCGTGGCCGGTGTGCGCGCGTGGGCGCCGCGCGAACTGCCCGCGCACGAGGGCGCGTTCGCGCTCACGATCCACAAGAGCCAAGGCTCGGAGTACGCGCAGGTCGCGGTGCTGTTGCCGCCCGATCCCGAGCACCGCATCCTGTCGCGGCAACTGCTCTACACCGCGGTGTCGCGTGCGCGCCAGTCACTGCAGCTGTGGGCGGACGAGGCGGTCATCGCGGCCACGCTGTCGCGCGGGCTGGCGCGCGCGGGCGCATTGGCCGACAAGCTTGCCCAGCCGCTGCGCTGACGGCGCGTGCAGCTTCGAGCCGAATCCGGGCCAGGTGGGGCAGGGCGCGCCGCAAGGTCGAGCGCGGCGTGCCGATCCGCGCCGATCACCACTACACTGGCCCGACTCCCGCGGAGGCTGCTGCGATGGACATGCGTGGATTGGGTCTGGCGCTGGTGCTCGGACTGTGCGCTGCGGGCAGCCTCGCCGCCGCCACCGAGGTGCGCCTGCTGGAGACGTTTCCGGCGGGCGAGGACATCGTCGTGGCGCCGAACGCGAACCTGTACCTGCGCGTGGCCTACACGCTCGACACGCCGCAGCACGTGTGGGTGCGACCGTACTTTCAGGGCAAGCCCGCGCAGGCGGGCAGTGGCGGCTCGCCCGTGTACTCGGGCAGCGGCGAGCTGCTGGGCTGGTTCTTCCTCATGCAGGATGGCGCCGAGGTCGACGAGATCCGCGTGAGCGCCGGCGATGGCAGCCACGCGCGCACCCAGCCGGTCGCGAGCTGGCCCTGGCACGTGGTCGCGCGCGCGGGCGTGGCCGCGGCCGGCAGCGAGCCGGCCTGGGTCGCGACCCTACGCGCGCAGCGCGAGGCGGCCGAACGCGCGG
>QUBV01000091.1 GCA_014338185.1 Lysobacterales bacterium
GCCTTCGGCCTGGTGCTGCTCGAAGCCATGCGCGCGGGCCTGCCCGTGGTCGCAAGCGCGATTGCCGGATCCGGCGTGGCGAGCGTGGTCGGCGGCGGCGAGGCCGGCCTGCTGGTACCGCCGGACGACGCGGCGGCGCTGGCGCACGCACTCACGCAAATGCAGCAGCCGGCGACACGACAGCAACTGGGCGCGTGTGGCCGCGCACGCTGGCAGGCGCACTTCACTCTGGAACAGTCGGCCCGCGCGACGCGCGCGCTCTACGAACTTGCGCTCGCGCAGGATGCGCCCGACTGACTGGCGCCGCGTGCAGCCACCCCATCGGGCGGGCGCAACGCGAGTACCAGCACGCTCACCAAGAGCGGCGTGATCTGCAGCAGCAAGCGGTTCACCGCCGAATAGCTTTGCGCGTAGCGCGCCGCCGTGGTGAACAGGAACAGGCCGAGCATCACCAGCAGCGGTAGTGCGACCAGCGCCACCAGTCGCCGCGTCGTCGGCGACGCGCTCCAGCACCGTGCGTTCCACACCAGCACGCCGGGCAAGGCGACCCACAGCAGATTCCAGTTCCATTGCGCCCACAACGCGGACGCCAGGGACAGCGCGGAAGCGGCAATCTGCCCCCCATCGAACAGCCGGCCGCTGTCGAGGTAGCGCCGCGCCATCGCGATCCACGGCAGGCCAAAGGCGATGCAGACCACCACGGTGGCCGCAACTGCGGCGGCGATCCAGGCAAAGCGCCGTGCCCGCAGCCGTCGCGGCAGCAGCCGGAACGCACAGGCCATGCCGAGCACGATGCTCCAGATCGAACCCTCGAGCTTGAGCAAGGGCAACAGCACCATCGCGACAACAATCAGCCCGATCTGGCGCCGCTCACCCAGGCTCGACCAGCGCAGCCACGCGTGCGCGCCCAGCGACAGCACCGCGGCAATCCACAGGTCGGCGTAGCCGCCCAGCGCCACGTGTGCATCGAGCAGCGGCAACGATCCCAGCGCGTACACGCCCACGCACGCCATCGCTCGCGACACACCCAACGCACGCCACTGGCCATAGTGCAGGACGAGCAGCGCCACGCCGAGTCCGAACCAGACCAGCCCGACCAGCGGTTCGATCCAATGCGTGCCGGCTGCAAACCACACCGCCATCCACGGCACGAGTTCCGGATACATCCACGCCACGCCGGTACGCTCGGGCGCTGCCGCCTGCGCGACCCAACTCGCGTAGGGCACCGAGGCATCGATGCGCCCCGCCAGCACCCACGCCTTGGCCTTGGCCAGCCACACCGCCCAGGCATCCCAAGGCAACACCGGATGCAGCAGCACGTCGTCGAGGATCAGCACGCCGCGCCAGGCCAGCAGCGCGAGCAGCAGCGCGATCCAGATCCGTTCGCCGCGATGGGCCTCGATCGGCGGCATGCGCGTCGCGAGCGCCACCGGCGCGCGACCACGCAATCGCCAGGCGCCGCCCCAAAGCAGCAGGCCAACAGCCGCTGCGCCGGCAGCCACCGCCACCACACCCGTCAGGTCCGACGCGCCCAGCACGCGCACGCCCACGCCGCCGAGCAACGCACCCAGGATCCAACCACCACCCAGTGCGCACCAGCGGGCGGCGGAGTCGCGTGGCCATCCGGCGATCGCAATCCATGTGCCGCTGCCAAGCAACGCTGTCGCGATCCAAGCCGTGAGCACGTAAACGGGCGTCATCGTTTCACCGCAACCACTCGATAAACCGCCAAGTGCTTATCCTGCACAAGCGTCTGCACGCGCAAGATTCGGCGATCGAACCGAAGGCTGGATCCCACCACCGCCTTTGGCATGTCGTAGCGCACGATGATCGCGCCCGGCGGCAGCCCAGTCTTGGCCAGTGCGCCCGGCAGGGTGCTGGCAAAGCTCATGTTGAGCGGCGCGGCGTGGTACATGAGGCGCAGTGCCGCGTAGGGCGAATGCGTGCTGAGCAGGACATGGCGATCGGCAGGCTCGTCCGCCAGCAGCGCCTTGAGTTCTTCGGCGACCGCCTTGAGCTTGCCATCGACCACGTGGTCCTGCCGCTGCGCGATTGGCAACTGCCCCCACACCTCGCGATCCACCGAACGCTTGTAGTCCAGCTCGCACAGCCAGCGCAGGTCGAGCACGAGCCAGCCCAGCGCAAGACCAAGCAGCGCGCAGCGCGCAAGCGCGCGGCCGCGCAGGCGCAGGATGGCCCAGGCGAGCGCCATGGCGATGCCGAGCGCGAGCGCCACCACCAATGGCAACCGCAGCGGATGCGGCGTGCGATCGCCGATCTCGTTCGGCCCGAGCGCGCTGACCGAAATGAGCTGCCAGGGCGTGCGCGCACTCCAGGCGCTCACCAGCGCGCGCAGGTGTCCGGCCCATGACGCGCCGTGCAGCTTGGCCTTGATGATGCCGAATGGGCGGAATGCGTGTTGCGGTGGCACCAGCTGCGCCACCGGAAACTGCGCAAAGCCGATCTCCACGATGCGCCCGCGCCACGCCGCCACCCGCGACAGGTCGACCGTGACCGTGCGCGATCCACGCGGCGCCGGCACCGACACGGTTTCGACGTCGCTGCCGTCGGCGGTGCGGAACACGAAGGACAGCTCCAGCGTGCGCGGGAACTCGTCGAACTGGTAGGTCAGGATCGGAAAATCGGCCGCTTCGAGGCCAGGTGCCGGTGCCACCTGCAACGCGGCATGGTCGGCGCCGGCCGCGGCCACCTGCAAGTGCTGGCCCTGGGCGTCGGCATGACCCGACACCGGACGGAAATTGCTGCCCGGGAACGCGCGTCCGCTGTCGGTCCACGGCGGCGTGCGCCAGTCCACGCCCGCCACCAGCAGCAATAGCAGGCCCCAGCACACTGCAAGCGCCAGCCCGAACGCCACCCTGCGCGCGCGCGAGGGCCTCATGTGGCGCAGGCCTCGAGCTGGGCCAGTTCGGCGGTCGTGAAACCCGCGCGCAGGCGCGCCGCGGTGTTGAACGGGCCGCGTAGGCTGCCGCGCAGGTACTGGTCGATGAGTTGGCCAAACACCACCTGCGGCTCGCGACCCTCGCGTTCACAACACCAGGCGAACCAGCGCGAACCGGCAGCCACGTGGGCCACCTCCTCGGCCAGGATGCGTTCGAGCACGGCCACCGTGGCGAGGTCGCCGACACTACGCAGGCGCTCGATCATGCCGGGCGTGACATCCAGACCGCGCGCCTCCAGCACGCGCGGCACCAGCGCCATGCGCGCCAGGCACGAGTCGGCCGTGCGCGTGGCCATCTCCCACAGGCCATCGTGCGCATCGAAGTCGCCGTAGCGGTAGCCCAACTCGCCCAGCCGGCTCGCAATCCAGGCGAAATGACGCGCCTCGTCGTCGGCCACGCGCACCCAGTCCGCGTAGTACGCAGCGGGCATGTCGCGGAAGCGGTACACCGCATCCCAGGCGAGGTTGATCGCATTGAACTCGATGTGGGCGATCGCGTGCACGAGCGCGGCCCGCCCCTCGATGCTGCCCAGGCCGCGTTGCGCGAGCGAGCGTGGCGGCACCAGCCGCGGCCGTGGCGGACGCCCCGGCGCGCAGATCGGCTGCGGCAGCGCGTCACCAGCGGGCGCGAGCCGGCCCGCGGCGAATGCCTGCGCCGCTGCATGCGTGGCCGCCAGCTTGGCCTCCACGTCGGCGCACGCCAGGCACCGCGCGGCAGCGTCAAACAGATTGTCCGGCGTGACGACCATGTCTTCCTCAGGGGGTTCCCTGTCGCGGGCGCGGGCGGGATGCAACGGATCGAACAGAACCACAGCGCGACGCGGCATTCAACCCCGCCGGCTGCGCGCCGTGACCTGATCGACGCGGAGCGGTGTACCAAGCGGACACGCGCCGAGCGGGCGCATCCGCGCGCTCAGGATGTCGTGCGCCGCCGCGCCTTGGCATCGTCCGAACGCGCGAACTCCAGTTCGGCCAGGTAATCGGGCTCCACCCCGGTCACGTACTCACCCGAGAAACACGAGGTATCGAACGCGGTCAGGCTTTCGTTGCCGTCGCGCACGGCCCACACCAGGTCGTCGAGGTCCTGGTAGATGAGCCGGTCGGCGCCGAGGATGCGCTCGATTTCCTCGACGCTGCGCCCGTGCGCCACCAGCTCGGCCGTGGCGGGCATGTCGATGCCGTAGATGTTGGGATGGCGCACCGGCGGCGCGGCCGAGGCGAGGTACACCTTCCGCGCGCCCGCATCGCGCGCCATCTGGATGATCTGCCTGGAGGTCGTGCCACGCACGATCGAATCATCGACCAGCAGCACGTTCTTGCGGCGGAACTCCAGCGCGATCGGATTGAGCTTGCGCCGCACCGATTTCACGCGCTCGCTCTGCCCCGGCATGATGAAGGTGCGGCCGATGTAGCGGTTCTTGACGAAACCCTCGCGCACGGGCACGCCGAGGATCTGCGCGAGCGGGCCGGCCGCGGTGCGCGAGGTGTCGGGGATCGGGATCACCGCGTCGATGTCGTGGTCGGGCATCTCGCGCAGGATCTTCTCGCCGAGCTTCTCGCCCATGCGCAGGCGCGCCTTGTACACCGACACGTCCTCGATCATCGAATCGGGACGCGCGAGGTACACGTACTCGAAGATGCACGGCGCATGCAGCGCGGTCTCGGCGCACTGGCGCGTGAACAGCTGGCCGTCGGGCGTGAGCAGCACGGCCTCGCCCGGCGCCACGTCACGCAGCAGGCGGAAGCCGAGGATGTCCAGCGCCACCGATTCGGAGGCGACCGCGTATTCCTTGCCGGTGGCGGTGTCGCGCTCGCCAAGCACCAGCGGGCGGATGCCGTGGCGGTCGCGGAACGCGAGCACGCCATGGCCGAGCACCATCGCCACCACCGCGTAGCCGCCCACGCAGCGCGCATGGGTGCCGGCCACGGCCTTGAAGATGTGGTCGGGCGTGAGCGCGCGGCGATCGAGGATCTGCAGTTCGTGCGCGAACACGTTGAGCAGCACTTCCGAATCCGAGTCGGTGTTGACGTGGCGGCGGTCGTCCTCGAACACCTCGCGGCGCAGCGCCGCGGTGTTGATGAGGTTGCCGTTGTGGGCCAGCGCGACGCCGTAGGGCGAATTGACATACAGCGGCTGCGCCTCGGCCGAGCCTTCCGAGCCCGCGGTCGGGTAGCGGCAATGGCCGATGCCGATGTTGCCGCGCAGGCCGAGCATCGCCTCGTTGTCGAACACGTCGCGCACGAGGCCGCCGCCCTTGTGCAGGCACAGCCGGCGGCCATCGAAGGTGGCGATGCCGGCAGCGTCCTGGCCGCGATGCTGCAATACGGTGAGCGCGTCGTAGAGCGCCGCCGCGACCTCGGACTTGCCGACGATGCCGATGATTCCGCACATGGGCCTGACTTCACTGGGCTGGAGGAGGCGTGGGCGGCGCGGGCAGCGCGGGCACCACGGGTTGCTTGAGCAGATTTTCCACCGGTTCGAGGTAACGCGCGACTTCGGCGGGCAGGTGCGCGACGAGCCAGTCGGCGCCGACCTGGAAGGTCGGCAGCAGGCGCGACTCGCGCCACCACGGATCGTGGCGGAACAGCGCGCCGAGCACGAACACCACCAGCACCACGAGCGCGAGGCCGCGCACGAGGCCGAACACCATGCCGAGCAGGCGGTCGCTGCCGCTGAGGCCGCTGCCGGCGACGAGCTTGCGCATCACGAACGCGATGAGCGCGCCCGCCACCAGCACCGCGATGAAGCACAGCACCCAGGCCAGCACGATGCGCGCCGAGGGTGTCGGGATCGTGGCTTCCAGGCGCAGCGCGAGCCCGGGCCCGAACAGCCACGCCACCCAGAACGCGCAGAACCAGATCGCGAGCGCCAGCACTTCGGCGATCAGGCCGCGCCACAGGCCCATCAGCATCGACAGGCCGAGGATCGTGAGGATCGCGTAGTCGACCCAGTTCACCGGCGATCCGGCGCAGCCATGCCCGCGTGTGCAGTTCGCCGGTCCATCATTGCGTGACGATCATGCCATCGAGCTTGAGCCGGTCCTTGATGCCCGCGCGCAGCTTTTCGGCCGCCGGGCGATCGACTTCCGGCCCGGCGCGCACGCGCCACAGCGTCACGCCATCGGCATTGACGCTGTCGACAAACGCGGCAAATCCCGCGCCGCGCAGTCGTTCGCGCAGCTTGTTGGCATCCTCGGCGGCCTTGAACGCGCCCAGCTGGACCACGTACGCACCGGCGCGGTTGGCCGCCAGCGTGGCCGGCGTGTCCGCCTTGGCGTCCTCGGCGTTCTCGACCACGCTGCCCGGCACGCTCGGCCGCGCCTGCTTGATGCGCACGCGCGCGGCCTCGGCCGCGGCGCGATCGGCAAACGGCCCCACGCGCACGCGTTCGGCACTCTTGCCCTGGTACTGCACGGCCTCGGCGTATGCCGCAAAGCCGTCCTTCTTGAGCGAGGCGACGAGGTCGGCCGCATTCCTGGCTGAGCTGTACACGCCCAGATGGACGAAGTAGCGAGTCTCGGCGGCGGCACCCGGCCTGGCCGTCGGCGCCGGCTCGCCCGCGGTGGCGGCGGGCCTGGTGGTGCTCGCGACCGGGGGTTTGGCGACGGCCTCGGGCGTGGGGCTCACGGTCGCGGCAGTCGTGGCGCTTGCCGGAGCGGCCGGCGCGGTCCCCGTGGGTGTCGCATCGACCGGCTTGGGCGCGGTCGCGGTATCGACCGTGGCGAGCGGCTCGGCCGCGGCCACGGGCCTGGGCGGCGTGACATCGAGCTCGCGCGTCTCGAACTCGCGGTCGGGTGCCGGCGGAATCGCCAGCGGCGTGGTCTCCAACGATGTCGGCTGGCGCGGCCCGGAGCCGGATATGAACATCGGCACGAAAATCACCGCGAGCGCGATCAGCACGGCGGCGCCGAGCAGGCGTTGTTTGAGCGACAGGTCCATGGGCGATCCGCCGGACGGG
>QUBV01000092.1 GCA_014338185.1 Lysobacterales bacterium
GCGATGATGAGGTCTTTGCCGGTGTCGTCGCGCCCGCGCACGACGATGTGCGTGTGCGGGTTGTCGGTGTTCCAGTGGTTGACGGCCACCCAATCGAGGCCCGTACCCAGGTCGGCTTCCATGCGGCCCATGAGGTGCCGCGTGTAGGTGCGCAGGTCTTCCAGCTCGGCGCCATCCTCGGGCGAGAGGATGAAGCGGAAATGGTGCCGGTCGTCGGCGCAGCGTTCTTTGAAGGCGTCGAGGTCGGCGGCATCGGTCTGCGGCCCGTAGGCTTGGCCTGGCTCGCCATCTCGGCCTACACCGTCGCGCTCGATGTAGCGCAGGTGCTTGGCGAGCGACTGCGGACTGGCCTGGCGCTGGTTGACCAGCAACGTCTTGATGGTCACGCGCCGCGACATGGACGTTAGCTTCGCGCCGGCGAAGCGCGCCGCCGTGTGGCCGCGTCCCAGGCGCGAGCCGGGCCGCTGGCCGGTGCCGGCGCCCTTGCCACTGCCACCAGGGCGGCGCACCATGGACTTGCCGCTGCTGGCCTTGCCTGCCTGCTTGAGCACCTTGGAAACGAAGCCCTGGCCCCGGTTCTTCGGGGCGCCGGGGCGGATGCGGAAATCGTCGTCGCTGCGGTCGGTCATGGCTGCGCTCCTTGCAAACCCTGGCGTGTCCGAGCGTGCAAAGCACGCGGACATGCCTGCATCGGCGCGGGCCTCGCGCCCCACGCGGCACGGCGGCGAAGCCGCTGCGTGCCGCGCCACCCCCACGTGCAGACTGGCTTTCGACGCGGCCCGGTGCAGCGTCCTTTTGTCTTGCCTTCCGCCTTTGCCCCTCGCTGTCGCTCCGGGCAGCGGCGGCCCGGCGGCGCTGCTGCGCGAGCAGCCAGCGCGCCGGCGAACGCAGCGACGGCCGCAGGCCGGGCGCGTTCGAGGCAAGACGCCTGCACGTGGGGCGGCTGCGCCGAAGGCAGCGCGAAGTGCGGTGCGAATGCACCCGCACTGCACGCGCGACGACACGGCGACGGCCAGCAGAGCGACACGCCCGATGGCACAACAAGATGCACGGCAACGTGCAGCGAGTCGGCGGCCATCATGGGCGGGACTCCAGCCAGACCGGATGCGCGACGCCGGTCACGGCGGATGCGCTGACTGGTCCGAAATACCGGCTGTCGAACGACGCCGGGTTGGTCACACTGAGCAGGAACAGTTCGCCGGGTTCGAGGCGACGACATTGCTGCCAGGATGGCAGCGGCCGGCCCCAGCGATCGGCGGGCAGCACGGCGGCCGAAGGCACGCCGTCGATGCGGACAATGCGGCCGGCGATGCACACCTCCTGCGGCGCGACTGCGCCCACGCGCTTGAGCAGCGGCACGCGCGCCGGCAGGTAGCCGCGCTGCGCAGCCAGCGCGGCAACGTCTGGCGGCAGCGTGGTCAGGACGATGCTGCCCACGGACAAGGGACGTGGCGGAGAGCCGGTGCCGTGGCGCAGCGGATCGACGCGGTACCAGCCGACCGCAACGCTGTCGGACGGGTTGTAGATCAGGCGCGGCAGCGGCTGAACGAAGGACGCCCAGGCCAGCGCAGCGAGGCCGCAGGCGGACAGGCCGGCCAGCACGAGGCGAGCGCCCAGGCGCGAGCGAGGACGCGGCGGAATGCCGGCTGTGCCGGCAACGGCGGATGGAAGCGTCATGGTAGCGCCCTCCCGGTCAGCCAGGCGGCGTGTCGCTCGGCGGTGTATTCGGGCAGCGGCAAGCGCGCGGCGAGGCGGTTGGCGAGCGTGCGCCAGTACGCGGGCGAGGCGCCGACAGGCGCGATGCCCAGCGCCTCGATGGCGTCGATGCGCTCCAGCACGGCGCGCACTTGGTTCTCCCCTTCGGCGTGCAGCAGCAAGCGTGCGCCCGGCTGCACGCCGGGGATGCGCTGCGCCGCGTCCAGTGGCGTGCAAGCCTGCATGACCATGAGCTGCCAACGCACGGTGCCGTAGTCGTTGGCCTGCCAGCGGATGCGGCAGAACATCGCGTTCGGCAGGAACACCGCGCAGCGCCGCCAGCGGTCGAGCTGGTGCGTGCGCGCGGGTTCGCCGAAGCGCAGGTAGAGCTTGAAGCGCGGTTCGATGTAGGCCAGCGCCACGCGCGTCAGCGGCGCGCTGGCAGGCTGGCCGGATAGTGCTGCGCGCGCAGCCGTGTCCGCGCCAGCGGCAAGCGAAGCGGATGCGGTCATGGCGCGTTCTCCCTGCGGTGTTCAGGAAACTCCCGCTCCAGCAGGCCGCGCAGCAGGTCGGCCACGGTCACGCCTTGCGTGAAGGCCGACACCTTGATGCGCGCCCGCATCGCGGGCGTGATGTCGAGGGTCAGGCGCGCGGTGTAGAGGTCGCCCTTGCCCAGCGCATCGGCGTCGCCTTGGCGAATCCACGCCTCGGCGTGCGGATTCGCGGGCGGACGCGCGCCGATGCCAACGCGCTTGGCCGGGCGTTTGCTGTTCGGTGGCGGCTTCGCTGTCATGTCGGCCACCGCAGCAGTTCGTCCACCAGGGCGGTGATTTCGCGTGCGGCGGCGCTGTCCGGCGCCGTCTCGCGCGCAAGCCGGCCAGCGGCCACGCTGTCGGCGAACACGATGCGCTGATGCACTTCCGCGCGCAGCGCCGGCAGCGGCTGGTCGGCGAGCGCCTGGCGCGCTTCGCGGCCGATCACGGTGGTACTAACGCGCCGGTTGATGACGAAGGCCGCGCGCAGCGCAGGCCGAAACACCTGCGCCTCGCGGATCAGCGCCACCATCTCGGCGCTGGCCCACAGGTCGTAGGGGCTAGGCTGCACCGGAATTAGCACGCGCTCGGCCGCCAGCAGCGCGGAGCGCGCCAGGGCGGCGATGCGCGGCGGGCCGTCGATGATGACGTGATCGGCGCGGCGGGCCAGCTCCGGCGCTTCCTGATGCAGCGTTTCGCGGGCGAGGCCCACGGCGCTGAACAACCGTGGCAAGCCCTGCTGACTTCTGCGCTGCGTCCAGTCGAGTGAGGAACCCTGCGGGTCGGCATCCAGCAGGATGACGTGCAGGCCGCGCATCGCCAGCTCGCCCGCGATGTGGGTGGCGAGCGTGGTCTTGCCGACGCCGCCTTTCTGGTTGAGAAACGCGAAGATCATGGCGCGGCCCTCCCTGCTGGAAAGCCGGCCTGGCCGTGCCGTTTCGTGGTTGTCCACCGAAACGGCGTGCTTCTACTAAAAGTTATGTATTTATTGTTAGGTAAGTTAGAGGGGCCGCAAACCCGCGCCGTTATTGGCTTTCCGGCGTTTTCGTACTCCTGATAGCACGATAGGCGTACTCCTGATAGCACGATACCCGGTACTCCTGATAGCACGAGGCCGTCCACACCTTTTCCCGCAGTTATCCCCGTGCCGTGTGCAGCACGGGCCGGAAGGTCAGCAGCTCCGTTCCGTCGTCCGGCATCCGCTCGATGCCCAGGACGTAGCCGGGCAACGACTGCCGCGCCACCAGGGCACGCAGGTCGTAGGCGAAGTCGGAGAAGCGTGCCGCGCTTCCCGACTTGCGGTGCAGGTGCCGGAAATCGAACTGCCAGCCGTCCGGCTGCTTGCCGCCGTGCTTGCGCACCAGGCGGTACAGCCAGCGTTCGATGCCGCCCGTCAAGCGGAAATAGGCTGGGTCGATGGTCAGCACCAGGGCAGCGTCGAGCACGCCGGCATAGAACCAGTCCGGCAGGATCAGTTCGATGCCCAGCGGCACGCCGCTGGCATCGACCAGCTCCTTCCACTCGTTGATCCACGAGAAGCGATGCAATCGCCTTCCTGTGGTTTCGCGGATGGACGTGGCAACGGTGGTCGATTGCAGCCGGTCGAGCGCGGCTTTCAGCCGCAGGTAGTCGTTGAGGGACGTGCCGCGACCGATGAAGCGCAGGATCTCGTAGGGCGTGGCCCGTATCCAGCGCGACGGGCGGATGCCCGCGTCGCGTGCCTCCACGATCTGCGAGGCGGCCCAGATCAGCACGTCGGCATCCCATATCGTGGCGATGCCATGCTCGGCTGTGCCCTCCACGCGGATGGTGATGCCGCCGGCGCGGAAGTCGATCGGCGCAACGCGCCGCGACTTCGCCAGCGAGAAGAACGGAAAGGCCATCAAGTCCTGGCTGTCGCGGGGTGCCATGTCGCCCGGCAGCGCACGGAACAGGTCGAGCTGTTCGCGCTGCGGCAAGGCTTGCCCTGGCGGGCTGGACATGGCGACGGCCACCCACGCGCCAGCGATCAGCGGCCATCACGATAATCGCCCGCGTGGCGTTCGGCGTATTCCGGGTCGGAAGTCGCCTCGAAGCTGCGAGCATCGGCCCAGGCGTCGAGGTCGCTCACGGCGTACATGACGCGGCGGCCGAACTTGCGGAACTTCGGGCCGCCGCCGATCACGCGCTGTTTCTCCAGCGTGCGCGGCGAAAGGCGCAGGTACTCGGCGGCTTCGTCGTTGGTCAGGTAGCGTTGGGGCTGCGCGGGCGCAGCGACAGCAGCGGCGGCAGGCCGCAAGGGAGCGGGTCGCATGGGGTGTACCTCCATCAAGCCCGGCCACACCACGCGGCCGGATAGAGGCACTTTCAAGAAAGCGAGGCTGCTTGCTAAGGGACGATCTGCGAGGGACGCGAAACGTCCCCCTACTGCAACGGCAGCAGCGGAAGCTGTGCCAGGCGGCGATAGCCGCCGTGCATCAGTGCATCGCCACGGCGCACCAGCCGGCGCACGCGGGCGCGCAAGGCACTGTCCTTGTGCCAGTCGGCCGCGACGGCATCCGCGCCGAACAGCCCTTCGGCGACTTCGCGCAAGGACGCGCCCGCCAGGGTCGCGTCGAGCGCCTGCAAAGTGTGCAGTTCCAGCACCGCGGCCGACGTGGGCCGGGAACGGGCCGCTGCCGCAGGCGCGGCAACCGTGGCCACGGCCAATGCGTCCAGCTCGGCCGCGAGCGTGCGATAGCGCGCGCAGGGCGTGGCGCAGGCGCGGGTGGCGTAAAGGTAGGCCATGCCGTCCTCCAGGCCCGGCCCGAGCGCGAGCCGCAGGCAGCAGCCGGGCCAATGCGACACCAGCACCAGGCGCTTGCCGTCGTGGATCAGGTGCTTGTGGCCAGGAACGCGCCAGAACTCGAAGGCATGGGCTTCGGGTGGCGGGTCGGCATCTGGATAAAGCTGCACCACGGCATCGTGATCGGGGAACCAGGCTGGATGCGCGTCGCGGGCATCCAGGGCCGGGTCTTCCAGCAGGCGCAGGCCCCATGCCTGCGCCGCGTCCGGCCGGCGGCGACGGCGCAGCCAGTCGCGGCGGTAG
This sequence comes from Lysobacterales bacterium, assembly GCA_014338185.1. GTDB lineage: Bacteria > Pseudomonadota > Gammaproteobacteria > Xanthomonadales > Rhodanobacteraceae > Dokdonella_A. The sequence goes on from QUBV01000092.1 coordinate 5,296, forward strand.
TCGGGGTTTCGGCGCAGGTACTCCCAGGCCAGCGTGGGGCCGTCGAGGTGCAGGACGTAGAGATAGGCCGCTGTCGGATACCAGTGTTCGGCGCTTTGATCAGTCATGGCGAAACCTCCCTGTTGCTTGGGATGCGTCGCCACGGGTTTCGCCGTGCGGGAGCCATCAAATCGACATCATGTCGTCATCAAGCACGGATAATCTGTAACTATCGGCGTCAAGACCATTTGGCTCCGGCGCAATGCGTAAATCGTCTGAATGCGACGGCTACGCGGTCAGGAAAATGGCGCGTAGCACCGGATACCGTGCCGCAGCCTGCGTCAAGGATCAGGACTATTTGCAGCAGGGTCGCACCGCTTCGGTGCAAGAATGCGGAACAAGACTTATCCGGTCTTGACCAAGACTGAAATAGTCACGGTGCGCCCCGGCTGGCCGGGCTGCGCTGGCGTTCATCAGTCCGTGATTGAACCGTTCTCCTGCGCCAGCCGGACATACTCCGACAGCGGGCGCACCGCCTGGAAATACCGATCCCGCCGCACTGGCAGCTTGCGCGGCCCGACGATACCAGCCAGGTCGGAGAGCTTGATCGTCCCCAACGCAGGCATCCCGATGCCGAGGTCGATCAGGCCATAGGCCGTGTCGTCATCGGCAGGATTGAGCGACACCAGCAGCCAGGTCGCATGCGCGTCCGGGGTGAACAAACGCACCACGGGCAGCGGGTCGAGCTTCTGACCAGCGGCGAGCGCCGCGCCGTGGGCCAGCAGCCGGGCGCGTTCATCAGCGGTGACAAGCGGCAAGGTCATGGGCTGCCTCCCCACGAAACCGAAGATGCGCGGATGCGCTTTGGTGCCGAAGCGCAGAACCGCCGAAACGTATCCGTGCATTCGTGTGGAAGCACGGATGCGCAAGCCATCGCATCCGTAGAAGAACAGAAGCGCAGAAGCGGAATTGCCGGAAGCCGGAAAGACACGGATGCGATTCCCCGGTTCTGTCGGAATCCGCAGATGCGGATTTCCGTAAAAGCACGAAAGCGGGCCAGTCAGCCATGAATGAACACTATAGATTGTAGTCCTATAGGGCGCAATGGGCTGTCATCTTGGTTTTTACGAGGAAACCAGGTTGGTGGCAGCGAAACACTCATTAGCAGCGGCAATACGGACAGTCAGGAAGGCGCGAGGCTTGAGCCAGGAAGCGTTCTCCGACGTGTCCAGCCGCACCTATATGAGTACGCTGGAGCGCGACTTGAAAAGCCCGACCCTGCACAAGCTGACCGAGCTGTGCAAGGTCATGGAAGTGCATCCGTTGACGTTGCTGACGCTGGCCTATGCCGGCGACGACACGCACAAGGCCGACGAGCTGCTGGCGCGGGTGCGCCAGGAGTTCGAGGCCGTGCTGAAAGAGCGCGACGCGCCCTAGGTCCTGTTCACATATAACGATATGAAATCACCGCACAAACGATCCGCACGAATGCCATGTAGCTGCATGCGAGCTTGTCGTAGCGTGTGGCGATC
>QUBV01000093.1 GCA_014338185.1 Lysobacterales bacterium
GTCTGCGCGCGGCGCGCGGCGCGGTCGGCCTGGCGCCGCAGGTGCACGCGCTGCTCGCCGCGCAGCACCGCGCGCGCGGTCGCGGCGAGCCGCAGCGTGCCGAAGCCCTGCTCGTCGGGCAGCAGCAGGCCCAGCGCCACCAGCTGGCGGAACACGCCGCGCCATTGCACCGCGTCCAGCTGCGCCCCGAGGCCGAACACGCCCAGGCCATCATGGCCGAGCGCACGCACGCGCTCGTCGGCCTCGCCGCGCAGCACCGCGGTCAGGTGGCCGACGCCGAAGCGCTGGCCGGTGCGGTACACGCAGGACAGCGCCTGCTGCACCAGCAGCGTGGCATCCCAGGTCGGCGGCGGATCGAGGCAGTTGTCGCAGTTGCCGCATGGCTGTGCCAGCGTTTCGCCGAAGTGGGCCAGCAGGTGCTGGCGCCGGCATCCCACGGTCTCGGCATAACCGAGCAGCGCATCGAGCTGGGCGCGCTCCACGCGCTTGCGCTCCTCGCCCGCGCTCGACTGGGTGATGAACTGCAACTGCGCCATCACGTCGCCCAGGCCATGGCACAGCCAGGCATCGGCTGCGAGGCCGTCACGACCGGCGCGGCCGGTTTCCTGGTAGTAGCCCTCGATGCTGCGCGGCAGGTCCAGGTGCGCGACGAAGCGCACGTCGGGCTTGTCGATGCCCATGCCGAAGGCGATCGTGGCGACCATCACCACGCCGTCCTCGCGCAGGAAGCGTTGCTGGTTGGCGCTGCGCGTGGCCGCGCCCATGCCGGCGTGGTAGGCCAGTGCCGGCACGCCATCCGCGACCAGCCAGCGCGCGGTGTCCTCGACCTTGCGCCGCGACAGGCAATAGACGATGCCGGCCTCGCCGCGATGCGCGGCGAGGAAGGCCTTGAGCTGGCGTCGCGCGTCGTCCTTGTCGACCACACGATAGCGGATGTTGGGCCGGTCGAAGCTGGCCACGAACTCGCGCGCGTGGCCGAGCGCGAGCTGCTCGATGATCTCGCGCCGCGTGGGCGCGTCCGCGGTCGCGGTCAGCGCGATGCGCGGCACCTGCGGGAAGCGTTCGTGCAACACGCGCAGCTGGCGGTACTCGGGGCGGAAATCATGGCCCCACTGCGACACGCAGTGCGCCTCGTCGATCGCGATGAGGGCGAGCTGCACTTGCGCGAGCAGCGCGAGGCAGCGCTCGCCCAGCAGGCGCTCGGGGGCCACGTACAGCAGCTTGAGCTCGCCGCGGCGCAGGCGCTGCTCGACCGCGGCCTGCGCCGCGCCGTCGAGGCTCGAATTGAGGAACGCAGCCGCCACGCCGAGTTCGCGCAGCGCATCGACCTGGTCCTGCATCAGCGCGATCAAGGGCGACACCACCACCGCGCAACCCTCGCGCAGCAGGGCCGGCACCTGGTAGCACAGCGACTTGCCGCCTCCGGTGGGCATCAGCACGAGCGCATCGCCGCCCGCGGCCACGTGCTCGATGATTTCCTGCTGCCGACCGCGGAATGCGCCGTGGCCGAAGGTCGACTGGAGGATCTGCAAGGCCGTGCGCATCGGCCCGATGGTAGCAGTGCCGCCGCGCGCGCCCGCCCGGTGCGCACGGCGAGCCGCACGCCAACCTGCTAGGCTAAGGCCAGTTCAAACGAGCGTTCGAGGTCGCCATGTCCCTGCCGTGCCGCGTCGGCGTGCTCCTGCTGGTGTTGTTGCTGGGCGCATGCGGCAGCAGCGGCCCGAGCCGCAAGGTCCATCCTTCCACCGCGAGCATCGAGCAGCTCGTGGTGCAGGCCGACGGCAGCTGGCGCATCACACTGCGCATCCAGAACTACTCCACCTTCACGATGCACTACGCCGCGATCGACGCCCAGTTGCGCATCGCCGGCAGTGACGCGGGCCGGCTCAGCGTCATCCCCGACATCGACGTGGTCGGCAGCAACAGCGACGTGATCGAGACCCGCTTCCGCCCGGCCACGCCAATCCGCCTGATCGGCGCGGTCGACTACAGCCTCAAGGGCAACATCCGCACCAGCAAGCCCGACAAGAACTTCGACTTCCGCACCTCGAGCCAGCTCTCGCCCACGCCGGGCCTGGCCGACACCTGGCGCTGACCGACCATGGGCGGCCACGCGCCAGACCCGGCGCCCGGGCAACCGATGCGGATCGCGCCCGCGGACGGGCCGTCCGCGCGTGCGGCCCACCGCGCGCGGCGCACATGCCGCAACCCATCCCTCCGCTTGCGTTTCAACCGGCGCCACGGCGCCCCCTGCAGGACTTCGCCATGAACCACTACTCCGCCCCCCTGTCCGACCTGCGCTTCGCGCTGTACGACGTGCTCGGTGTCGATGCACTGTATGCGCGCCTGCCCGGCTGCGCCGCGGCCAGCCGCGACGTGATCGACGCCGTGCTCGGCGAAGCCGGCAGGTTTGCCGAGCAGGTGCTCGCGCCCCTCAACCAGAGCGCCGATGCCGAAGGCTGCAGCTTCGACCCGGCCAGCCATGGCGTGCGCACGCCAACGGGCTTCAAGCAGGCCTTTGCCCAGTACGTGGAAGGCGGCTGGATCGGCCTCACCGCGGACGAACGCTTTGGCGGCCAGGGCCTGCCCGAGACGCTCGGCGCCGCGCTCAAGGAAATGGTCGACTCGGCCAATCTGGCCTGGGGCAACTATCCGATGCTGTCGCATGGCGCGGCCTCGGCGCTGGAGCACCACGGCGAGGACTGGCAGCGCGAAGTGTTCCTCAAACCACTGGTGGCGGGCCGCTGGACCGGCACCATGTGTCTGACCGAGCCGCACTGCGGCACCGACCTCGGCCTGCTCAAGACCCGTGCCGAGCCGCTGCCCGACGGCAGCTACGCGGTGAGCGGCACCAAGATCTTCATCACCGCGGGCGAGCACGATTTCGTCGACAACATCCTGCACCTGGTGCTCGCGCGCCTGCCCGACGCCCCGGCCGGCGTCAAGGGCATCTCGCTGTTCCTCGTGCCCAAGTTCAAGGTCGGCAAGGACGGCAGCGTGGGGGCGCGCAACGGCGCGACCTGCGGCTCGATCGAGCACAAGATGGGCATCCACGGATCGGTCACCTGCGTGATGAACTTCGACGGCGCGCAGGGCTGGATGATCGGCCAGCCCAACAAGGGCCTCGCGGCGATGTTCACGATGATGAACACCGCGCGCCTCGCGGTCGGACTGCAGGGCCTGGGCCTGATCGAGCGTGCCTACCAGAACGCGCTGCGCTACGCGCGCGAGCGCCTGCAGATGCGCGCGCTGTCGGGCGCGAAGTTCCCCGACAAGCCGGCCGATCCGCTCATCGTGCATGGCGACGTGCGCCGCATGCTGCTCACCCAGAAGGCCTTTGCCGAGGGCTGCCGCGTGCTCGGCCTGTATGCCTACCTGCACGAGGACATCCGCAAGCACACCAGCGACGCGGCCGAGCGCGAACGCGCCGAGGCCCTCGTGTCGTTCCTCACGCCGATCGTGAAGGCGCTGCTCACCGAGGCCGGCATCGAGTGCACCTACCACGCGCTGCAGATCTTCGGCGGCCACGGCTTCATCGTCGAGAACGGCATGGAGCAGTACGCCCGCGACGCACGCATCACCACGCTGTACGAAGGCACTACCCAGATCCAGGCCAACGACCTGCTCGGCCGCAAGGTGCTGCAGCTCAAGGGCGTCGGCCTCAAGCACTTCCTCGCCGAGATCGGCGCATTCTGCGCGGCCCACGCCGGCGATGCGGCACTGGCCGAATTCATCGGTCCGCTCGGCAAGGCCGCCGGCGACTGGGGCGCGCTGTCGCTGGAACTGGCCCAGCGCGCGGCCGCGGATGTCGAGGAAGTCGGTGCGGCGGCATGGGACTACCTGTTCTACTGCGGCTACATCGCGCTGGCCTACTTCTGGGCGCGCAGCGTCGCGGCCGCCGATGCCTCGGCCCATGGCAGCGACTTCAAGCAGGCCAAGCGCCTCACCGCGCGCTTCTACTACGCGCGCATCCTGCCGCGCATCCACACCCACGCCGCATCGATCCGCAGCGGCGCGGCGACGTTGCTGGAGATGAGCGACGCCCAGTTCGGCTGAGGCTCCGCGGCACTCCAGCCGGACCACCGCCGCGCACGGCCACGCGCGCGGCGCCCCCGCACGCACCCGGTCCGCGCCGGGCACGGCGACCGCATGCGATGCGCGCGGGCCGCGGGCTGCGCCGACGGTCGCTGCGCGCCGCGTGCGATTTGTTCTATGCTGCGCGCGGTCCGGCCACCGGCCGGCACCGCTTTCGGCACCGGAGGTCCCATGCTCGCGGCAGTGCGCTCGATCGGCGACATCCACGGCACCCGCCTGCTGTCGCTCGACGCCGGCGGCCGCATCCTCGACTGGATGAGCTGGCAGGATGCGGCATGCCTGTACGTGCGCGGCGCCGTCGCCTGGACCATCGGCGAGCCCTGCCTCACGATCCGCGGCGGCCTCAACCAGCGCAGCGGCCTGCGCAGCACGCTCGACCTGCATCCGATCATCGCCAGCACTGGCCATGCGCGCGCACGCGGGCTCGACCCGGCACCCGCGCTCACCAATGCCGCGCTGTTTGCGCGCGACCGCATGACCTGCCTGTACTGCGGCGAGCGCTACCTGCGTGGCGAACTCACGCGCGACCATGTGGTACCGGTGTCGCGTGGCGGTCGCGACAGCTGGGTCAACGTGGTCACGGCCTGCTGGGCCTGCAACGTGCGCAAGGGCAACCGCACCCCGCAGCAGGCCGGCATGCCGCTGCTGGCGATTCCGTACCGTCCGAGCTGGGTCGAGCACCTGATCCTGTCCAACCGCAACATCCTGGCCGACCAGATGGACTTCCTGGTCAGCCATCTGCCGCGTGAGCGCCGCGCCTCCTGAAGCCGCCGCGGCGGCGCGCATCGCGCGGCTGCGCATGCTCGCGCGCATCGTGCACCACCCCTCGGCGATCCTGCTGCTGGTGCAGCTCATCGCGCTGGTCGCCTATCCGTTCTTCGAAGGCACCCACGCCGGCAGCGCCGCGCTCGGCGTGCTCGGCGCCTGCGTGCTGGTGCTCGCGCTGCGCATGGTCAACCGCACCGCCGGCCACCTGCGCCTTGCGATCGCGGCCGGGCTCGCGCTGGCCGCGGTGGCGGGCAACCTCGCGGCCACCGTGGGCGGCATGGGCGGCCTGCTGGCCTGGGCCGCGGGACTGGAAGCCGCGTTCTACTTCCACGCCGCCGCCTGCCTCGTCGCCTACATGCTGGCCGACCGGCGCGCCACCACCGACGAGTTGTTCGCCGCAGGCGCGACCTTCACGCTGCTGGCGTGGGCGTTCGCGCACCTGTTCGCGCTGTGCCAGGCACTGCAACCGGGCTGCCTGGCCGCGGCGGTGGACGCCGATGCACCGCGCAGCTGGACCGAACTGCTGTTCTTCAGCTTCGTGCTGCTGTCGAGCACCGGCATCGGCGACATCATTCCACTGACCCCGCACGCACGTGCGCTGGCCAGCCTGGAGATCTTCACGGGCGTGATGTACCTCGCGCTGGTGGTGTCGCGCCTGATCGGCCTGACCCTGCTGTCCGCGCGCGAGCGCTCCGGCTGAGGTGCCGCCCCGGCCCGACGCTGCATGGCCGGGCCGGAGCGACACCCGCCGCGCGCTACGGCAACGCGTCGTAGCTGAGCAGGTCCAGCTGGGCGACGTCGAGCGACAGGCTCGCCTCGCGGAACACGAACGCATAGCGCTTGCCTTCGACCAGCGGCCCGGCCGGCATCAGCGCCTGCACGTGCGGATGCACGTACAGCATCGATTCCACACCGTCGGCGGAGCGCACCAGCATGGCGGGGCCGACCATTCCGGCATGGACTTCATTGACGAAGCGCTTGCGGTCCTGCGGGTCGGGCTTGAGGCTCACCACCGTGGCTTCGAGGCGGCCGATCTTGCGCCAGGTCGACGACTTGTCCGGATCGTAGCTCTCGCCGCTGGCGTCTCGGGCCTGGGTCTCGCGCTGCTCGGTCGCCTTCATCTCGGCCAGCGACGCGAAGCGGATCATCCATTCCCAATGCTTGCCGCTGCGCGCGATGCGGTCACTGGTGAGGAAGAAGTTCTCGGTCCAGCCCTTGCAGTTGCCATACTGCGTGCATACGGGCCAGGCGCTGTCGACGAAGGTGCGCAGGCTGTCGAGGTTGAGTTCCTGCAGGTTGCCCACCTCGATGAGCAGGCCCGGCCCGATCGCGATCGCGTACTGCTTCTGCTCGGGAGCGACCACCACCACCGCGCCGTTGCCGACGTCGAGCTTGCCCACGCGCAGCTGGCGCAGCATGGCGTAGGCGTAGTCCTGCGCCTGCATGCCATGCAGGTCCCTGACCAGCAGGGTGACGACCTCGACGCCGCTGTCGCGCGCCACCTCGTACATGCGCTTTTCGGCTGCGGCACGCTGTTCGCGATCGAGCAGGTTGAACTCGTCGTAGACGAACTGGTTGAACTTGGCCGGCGTCGAACCCGGCGTGGGCAGTACGTCGCGTCCTTCCGGCGCGGGTGCCGGCGCG